>JAKSSH010000036.1 GCA_024403155.1 Clostridia bacterium
CAATAGAATAACTGTGGCCAAACCCGCCGGATTCTGCTTCGGGGTTAAGCGGGCAATTGAAATGGCTGAGGCGGAGGTTGCGCAAAAGCAGTCCGGCCTGTATTCTCTGGGACCTCTTATTCACAATGATACTGTTGTAGAAAATCTGGAGAAGAAGGGCATTCATGTTATTGATAGCATTGACCAGGCGGAGCCGGGAAGCACTGTGGTGATTCGATCTCATGGTGAGCCGAAATCTATTTATGATAAGGCGGCAGACAGAGGTATTAGATTGGTTGACGCCACCTGTCCTTTTGTGGAGAAAATTCACAGGCTGGTTAACGAGACGGATAAACAGGTGCTTATTGTGGGTGATGAGAATCATCCGGAAGTGAAGGGCATTGCAGGCTGGTGCAGGAAAGAAAAGCCTGCAGTGATTTTGCGCAAAGGCAGCTCTGACTTTACCGATGAGTTTGCTTTTGCAAAAGAATTGTTTGTGGTTGCACAGACCACAATCAGGCAGGAAATGCTTGATGAGATAACAGATGCACTGGATGAGGCGGGAATAAAATACGAGCTTAACAACACCATCTGCAGCGCTACAAAAGAGCGGCAGGATGAGTGTGAAAAACTTGCAAAAGAAAGCGAAGTAATGCTGGTAATAGGAGACAAAAACAGCTCCAATACCAGAAAGCTTTTTGAGATAGCACAAAATTATTGTGCACATACCTATTTTATTGATAATAAAGAAGATTTACCGTTGCACGTGGTAAAAAAATGTAATAAAATAGGAGCGGTGGCTGGTGCCTCGACACCGGACTACACAATTAAGGAGGTTATTGCTAATATGTGCGAAAACAAAGAATTAACCATGGCGGATCTGCTTTCAGAAGTGGATATCGACAAATCACTGAAACTGCCAAGAAACGGAGAAATCGTTGATGGTAAAGTTCATCAGGTTAATGAAGGAGAAGTTATTGTTAATTTAGGAGTCAAGAAAGACGGTATTCTGCCTAAGTCAGAAGCTAGCCTGGAAGAGGGCCAGAGCCTCGCTGACGTTTACAAGGTAGATGACGAAATCAAGGCTAAGGTAATCAAGACTGATGACGGAGATGGTGGCATCCTTCTGTCAACTAAGAAATTAGAATACATCGCCAACTGGGAAGAAATAGTTAAGGCGTATGAAGATAAATCAGTTCTTGAAGTAAAGGTAACAAGAGCTGTAAAGGGCGGCGTTATTGCAGAGTACAAGGAATTTTCAGGATTCATTCCACTCTCACAGCTGTCAGATCACTTCGTAGTTGATGCTGAGGAATTTATCGGCCAGACTATGGAAGTAAAGGTATTCAGAATTGACCCTGCCAAGACTAAGGCTGTATTCTCACACAAGATGTTCCTTGGTGAAGAAAGACAGAAGCTGGTTAAGGAAATCTGGGAAAAGCTGAGTGTAGACGATGTTGTTGAAGGTACAGTAATGAGATTCACAGACTACGGTGCATTCGTAGATATCGGCGGAATCGATGGACTGCTTCACATTTCAGAGATTTCATGGGGCAAGCTTAAGCACCCTCAGGAAGTACTGAGCATTGGCGACAAGATTAACGTTAAGGTTCTCTCAATGAACGAAGAAAAAGAAAAAATTTCACTGGGTCTGAAGCAGAACACTCCGGAACCATGGAGCGTAATTGATGAGAAGTATGAAGTTGGTCAGGTAATCGAAGGCAAGGTAGTTCAGATTAAGGAATACGGTGCATTCGTAGAGCTTGAACCTGGTCTTGACGGACTGGTACACATTTCAGAAGTTGCTCACAAGAGAGTTGAAAACCTGAGCAATGAACTGGAAGTAGGACAGACTGTACAGGTTAAGATTCTTGAGATCGATAAGGATAGAAAGAGGATTTCACTGAGCATAAGAGAAACAATGGAACCTCCAACTCCTGAAGAAATCGAAGCAGAACCTGCAGCAGAAGAAGCTCCAGCAGAAGAACCTGTAGTAGAAGAAGCTCCTGCAGAAGAAGCTGAAGCATAAGCAAAATATTCAATATCATAAAAACAAAAGAACCGGTTATCCGGTTCTTTTTTATATAAACCGCGCGCAAATTGGGCTAACGCGGTTGGGGAAATGAGTCGTTAAACTCATTTCGATGCGCTTATAAGTTCCCGGGCAGAAGCCAGGGTGGTTTCTGTTATATTTTCACCACCTAGAAGTCTGGCGATTTCTGAAACCTGCTCTTCATCAGAAAGGGCATCAATGGTTGTATATGTCATGGTTTCATCTGCATGTTTGCAGATGCGGTAATTTGAACTTCCGCAGGCGGCAATCTGAGGCAGGTGAGTAATGCAGATAATCTGATGGCTCTCTGATATTTCTCTCAGCTTGCGGCCAACAACTGATGCAGCAATTCCGCTGATTCCACTGTCAATTTCGTCAAAAATCATTGTAGGAATCTCGTCATAGTCACCTATGATTTTTTTGAATGCCAGCATGATTCGTGACATTTCACCGCCGGAGGCAATCCTGCTTAAAGGCTTAAGCGGTTCGCCTTTGTTGGTGGAAATAAGGAATTCAACAATGTCGGTTCCTTCAGGACTGAAGCTGGATGATTCTTTGAAATCTATTGCAAACTCAGCATCATTAAAGTTCAACTGAGCCAGCTGCTCGGTAATTAACTTTTCCAGTATGACGGCAGATTTTCTTCTGGCATCACTTAATTTATTGCAGGCGCCCTTAAGTGCTATTTCGGTCTTCCTTATTTCGCTTTCAAGCTGAGCCATTTCCTCGTCAGCGTTTTCTATTGAGTCCAGACGAACTTTCAGTTCTTCTGCATATTCAAGAAGCTGAGGAATATCACGGTTATGCTTGCTCTTCAGCTTACCTATTAATTCTTCCCGCGCAATGGCTTCATCCAGAGCTTCAGGATCGAATACGGTTTTATCTCTGCATTCTCTGATGCCGGAGCATGCATCTTCATATTCGTAATAAAGGCTCGTAACTCTGGCAGCTAGTTCCTTTAATTCAGAAGTGTATTCAGAAGTGCTCTGCACCATGTCCGCCACCTGTTTCATTGCAGACAGAAGGGAAAGTTCGCCTTCGGCTGTAATCTGATATGCCCCCGCCAGATTCTGAAATATTTTCTCACTGTTCTGAAGCAATGATATTTCATCTGCCAGTTTCTCATCTTCTCCCGGAGTCAGGTGAGCTTCAGTTATTTCCCGCAGCTCATATTCCATGAAGTCCTTCTGCCTTTGACCCTCGGCCTGGTCTTTCTTCAAGGTATACAGTTTATTATGAAGGCTCTCGTATTCACCAAACAGAAGGGCAACGTCTGCCTTTGCAGGAGTAATTTCTTCCTTGCGATAAAGATCAACAAGATTCAGGTGGTTGTCTGGGTTTAGAAGTGACTGGTGATCGTACTGACCGTGAATATCAGCCAGTTTGCTGCAGAGATGGCTGAGGGTACCCAGAGTAACTATCTCGTCGTTGATACGACATGTGCTGCGGCCACTGGAGGAAACCTCGCGTGTAATGATGTATTCCTGACCGTCGTGATCCGCTACCATCTGAATTGTGGCTTTATCGCATCCTGAACGAACAAAAGCAGTGTCGGCCCGGCTGCCAAGAGCAAGACTCACTGCTTCTATTACTATTGATTTGCCGGCACCTGTTTCGCCGGTGATTATATTGAGGCCATCGTTAAAATCAATGTCCACATTTTTGATTATTGCAAAATTTCTAATCCCGATATGTCTGATCATATCCTTATCCTCTTATTTTTTGTCCAGCATATTCTGAAGGAAGGAAACAACCTCATCTGAATTGGCAGGATCGTCTGTTACCAGCAGCAGGGTGTTGTCACCGGCAACGGAGCCGATTACATGTTCAAGGCCCATGGAATCCAGAGCTTCGCCGGCAGCGTTACCGCAACCCGAAAGGCACTTCAGCAGAATGATGTTTCCTGATTTCACAATTGAGCGAACAGTGCTCCTGTAAATGTCGGTAAGTCTGTCCGGAACAGGGCCACCTTCGTTCTTTGAAACGGAATATTTGTATTTGCCGGCTGATCCAAGAGTCTTAATGAGCTGTAGCTCTTTAATATCACGTGAGATAGTTGCCTGCGTAACATCGTATCCGTAGTCACGAAGCATGGCAACCAGCTTGTCCTGAGTTTCAATTTCGTAATTCTCTATGATCTCCAGAATTTTATTTTGTCTTGAAATACGCATCGCATAAACCTCCAACTGTTTTCGATATAATTTCGAAAAGGCTAATGTGTGTTTGGGCGTATTATATCATAACAGAGGGTTAGATACCATATTTTTACGGTTTATGCATTGTATTCATATTGTATTCATAAAAAATGAATATTACGAACATACATTTGGGGTTTACAAACATCTGTTCGGATGCTATACTAACACCAGGAGAGACAAAAGGCAATGAAAATTTTGGGAATTGATCCGGGATATGCAATTCTGGGATGGGGAATCATTGAAAAAACCGGCAACAGGTTCAGACCCGTTGACTATGGAGCAATTACAACGGATAAGGATATGCAAATGCCTGAGAGGCTTCAGGTGCTCTACGATGAACTTAGGGAGATAATCCGTGAATATAATCCTGACGTTGCCAGCATTGAGAAACTTTTTTTTAATACCAACACTACAACAGCCATAAATGTGGGCCAGGCCAGAGGAGTTGCTATTCTGGCCTGTATCAAGGGTAATCTCCAGGTGGCAGAATATACTCCACTTGAGATAAAACAGGCTCTGGTGGGTTATGGAAGGGCTGACAAGAAACAGATACAGTTCATGGTGAAGACCATGCTGAATCTTAAGGAGGTTCCTAAACCGGATGATACTGCAGATGCTTTGGCGGCAGCCATATGTCATGCACATTCTGCAGATAACAGATTTAATTTGAAAGGGTAAAAAATGATAGGATTTCTTAGAGGAATACTGGCAGAAAAAGGGGACGGATACATCATTGTAGATGTAAATGGGGTTGGATACCAGGTGAACGTTCCGGCAAACACAAGAGCATATCTAAGTGCTGAGGGTCACGAGGTACTGGTGCATACTGCAATGATTGTCAGGGAGGATGATATGAGTCTGTTCGGCTTTTCAGGGAAAGGGGAGCTGGATGCGTTCAGGAAGCTGATAGGAGTCAGTGGTGTAGGACCTAAGGCGGCAATTGCAATTCTGTCTGCATTTACCCTGGATCAGCTTAAGCAGGCAATCATATTTGAGGATTACAAATCACTGCAGAGGGCCAACGGCATAGGCAAGAAAACTGCAGAGAGGATTGTTCTTGAACTGAAGGACAAGTTTACTTCAGATGGAACAGCTGATCCGTTTGCAGTAGCCGGCAGTGATGTGGCCGGTAGTGAGATTCCTGGAGGCAGGGCTGAAGCAATCAGCGCACTGGTTGCCCTAGGTTATTCAAGAGGCGAAGCAACAAGTGCTCTGGCAGGAATAACGGAGCCTGATCTTAGTACTGAAGAATATATTAAACGTGCACTTAAGAGTCTGTTTTAACAAAAACTGAAGTCTGCTTTTGCGCGAAAGGATTAACATGGATTACGAAGAAAGAATTACATCTGCTCAGCTGGGACATAATGAAGAGAGAAATGAGTTCACTTTGAGGCCCCAGAGTCTGGCAGAATATATCGGTCAGAAGGCTGCAACGAACAACTTGAAAGTGTTTATTGAAGCTGCCAAATTGAGAGGAGAGCCTCTGGATCACGTGCTTTTCTACGGTCCTCCGGGACTGGGTAAGACCACTTTGGCAGGCATCATTGCCAATGAGATGGGTGTAGACATCAGAATAACATCAGGACCTGCCATTGAGAGAGCTGGGGATCTTGCTGCCATTCTCACCAACCTGAATGACAACGATGTGCTGTTTATTGATGAGATCCACAGGCTAAACAGAAGTGTTGAGGAAGTGCTCTATTCTGCAATGGAAGATTATGCCCTGGATATTATTATCGGAAAGGGTCCCTCAGCCAGAAGTATCAGGCTTGATATTGCCAGGTTTACTCTGATTGGGGCAACCACCAGGGCAGGCAGTCTCAGTGCACCTTTAAGAGACAGGTTCGGCGTCAGTTGCAAGTTTGAGATGTATAATACGGAGGAACTGACAGAGATAATAAGAAGAACCGCTGGTCTTCTTGATGTTAAAGTTGATGAGCAGTCTGTAATGGAAATGGCCAGAAGATCCCGTGGAACGCCACGTGTAGCAAACAGAATCCTGAAGAGAGTCAGAGACTTCTCGCAGGTTAAAGGAAACGGAAATATCGATATTGATATAACCAGAAATGCTTTAGATGCACTAGGCGTTGACTATATGGGTCTTGAGAATCTGGATAGAGATATTCTCAGAAACATTATTGAGCGATTCGATGGCGGTCCTGTGGGTATTGACACCATAGCGGCATCAATCGGTGAAGAGAGAGTAACCATTGAAGATGTTTACGAACCTTATCTTATTCAGATAGGGTTCCTTAACAGAACCAAGAAGGGAAGGGTGGTTTCACAGGCTGCATACAAGCATCTCGGGCTTGAATATGCGGCTGATGAGGATGACCAGCTTTCTATTATTGACACCCCCTAACATGAGGTGTATATTACTTCTGTAAATTTAATTTTTGAGCTAGGGGCGCTAAACGCTGAGATGGAGATTGCCGTATGTCGGCAACTCGGTCCCTTAACACCTGACCAGGATAATGCCTGCGTAGGGAAGCATTTTATTTGGCCCCTCCTTTTTGTTTTGGAGGATTTTTTTTATGAAAAACATGACTGTAAAAAAACTTGCATTTTGTGCTGTGTGTATTGCGCTTGCTGCTGTGGCAAGTATGTTTTCAATTTATAAGTTTCCGTTTGGCGGATCTGTAACAATATGTTCTATGCTGATTATTGTGATTCCCGCATGGCTTTATGGAGTCAGGACCGGTGCTGCCTGCGGACTCGTGTATGGCATGATTCAGTTTCTTATCGGGCCGTATATTATTTCAGTTCCACAGTTTGTTCTGGACTATGTGCTTGCGTTCAGTGTAATGTGTGTTGCAGGGATATTCAGAGAGCACAAGAACGGATTGATTAAGGGATATATTGCTGCTGTATTTGCCAGGTGGATTGTGGCTACATGCGCCGGGCTGGCGTGGGTTGCAGCAGGATTTACAGCATGGGATGGATGGAACCCAATTCCTTATTCAATGGCGTATAACGCCTGCTATATTTTTGTTGAAGCAGCCTTGACAATTGTAATTCTGCTGGTACCTGCAGTAAGAGGAGCTCTGGAATATGTAAAACGACAGAGCTGTTGACCTGATTGAATATAGGACATATAATATACGCAGTTGGATGAAACTGAATTTTGTCTGGGTTTAGACGAAAGGATACACATGAAAATAGAAGATTTCGATTACACATTACCGGAAAGATTAATAGCGCAGAAGCCTGCTGACCAGAGGGACGGTTCCAGGCTTCTTGTTGTACATAGGAAAAAAAGGGAAGATGACACATGGGACGATGTGAATATTGAGCATCGTCACTTCAGAGACATTCTTGATTATCTGAAACCTGGAGACTGTCTTGTTCTGAATGACAGCAAGGTTATACCAGCCAGACTTTTTGGAGTGAAGGAAGTAAAAGATAAAAAAAGCAGGCTTCCAGGAGCAAAAGCGGAATTTCTGCTGGTAAAAAGAGTGCAGGGCTTAGATAATAAGGAAAATGCCTGTGAGGATTTGTGGGAGGTAATGGTACGGCCTGGAAGAAGACTTAAACCGGGAGATACGGTGTTATTCAGTGGACCCAGAACAGGGGAGGCTATTGGAGAAGACAGAGAATCCAGACCCCTTCTGAAAGCAGACATAATTGATTACGGGCAGGACGGCACCAGAATTGTCAGATTCCATTACGACGGGATATTCATGGAGAGACTTGAAGAAATCGGCAGCATGCCGCTTCCTCCGTATATTGAGAGACCATCTGAAGACGCTGACAGGAACAGATATCAGACCGTATACTGCAGGGAGGAGGGCTCTGTAGCTGCACCAACGGCAGGACTGCATTTCACAGATGAACTGCTGGCCAAGGCTGAACAGAAGGGTGTGGAGCTTGTATATGTTACTCTTCATGTGGGGATTGGAACATTCAGACCTGTGAAGGTTGAAAATATTGAAGATCATCATATGCATTTTGAAGAGTACTCAATCAGTCAGGAAGCTGCAGAGAAAATCAACAGAGCCAAAAGAGAAGGCAGACGGGTAATAAGCGTTGGAACAACATCTACAAGAACCGTAGAAAGCGCAGCGGAATGGGATGAATCAGCAGGGCAGTGGCAGCTTAAAGCGGGCAGCGGAAGCACCGGGATATTCATATATCCAGGATATGAATGGAAGATTATAGATAGCCTGATTACGAACTTTCATCTTCCTAAATCTACACTTCTAATGCTGATTTCAGCATTGTATGACAGAGAAAAGATACTTGAAGTATATGAAGAGGCCGTGAGAGAGGAATACAGATTTTTCTCATACGGTGATGCTATGTTTATTGAATAGTCGGGAGAGTTTAACATGAGGAAGCAGATTGATGTACCTGCCAGTCTGGACAATTTTGAAGAAGCGAGACAGTTTATTGAGAGGATACTGAAAAGCGAACATGTTACCTATGAAGTAATCAATGAAAATATTCTTGTGGTTGAAGAGGTGTTTGTACGTATTGTAAAAAACACTCAGATTGATGATGGGACGATTTCTATTTCTGTAGTAGAGAAGTTCGGCGAAATCACAATATTTGTCAAGTTTGCGGGGGAACGCTTCAGTATTGACTTTAATAATGGTGATATATACGATCCCGGAGCAATAATTCTGAGCAAATTTGAGGATAAAATCGGTCTTAAATACAGAAAAAGGGACAATACTATACGCATAGTTGTCAGAAGAAGATTTGATAAAATCGGAAGATGGAGCATGATTGGAATTGGGATGGCCATTATAGTCTTTTCAGTTTTCAATGTTTTGCTGACAAAGGATCAGCAATATCAGATGAATGTCGAATTGATCAAACCGCTGGAGGAAATGTTTGCGTCTGCGATACTTCTTATTGCAGCTCCGGTAACATTCTTTTCCCTTGTATCAAATATAACAAATGTTGCCGTGCTGGTGGATAACAGAATTCAGATTTCCGGTATTGTAAAAAAGATCGCAATGACTTCAATTACTACAATAGTGCTTGCGGTGGGATACTATTTGGCAATACAGCCTATTGCTATACGACTGGTGAAAATGAATGATAATCTTCCGCAGAGTGGCATAAGCGTTGATGCAGCGAAAGAAATGTTCTTTAATATGGTTCCGGATAATTTCTTTGCTGCATTTAATGAACTGCTGCCGTTTCAGATAATTCTGCTAGGAATTCTTATATCAACCGGAATAATATCCTGTAACAAGCATTTTGGCGAAATCAAAATGATCTTTGATGCATTATACGCATTGTCATGCCGAATTCTGGGAATAATTATGCTGTTCCTTCCGATAGCGGCATTCCTGTCATTTCTGGATATGCTGACACTTGACGGTTTCACTGAATTGTATTATTGCATAGGTCTTATTGTTGTAATTTCAGTTGGGATGATTATTGTTGTTATCATCAGGCTTATATATATGAAAATCAAGGGGGTGCCGGCAATTACTGTTCTAAAGAAGTGCTGGCCGGCAATTATTGAAAATTTCAGAATAAATTCTCCTATTGATGCCGTTCCTTACAACAGCCGGTTCTGTAATAAGGAATTTGGGGTTAAAATGGAAAAGCTGGATCTGGAAATGCCTATTTTCGCACAGGTGAGTCTCGGGGGAAACTGTTTTATCATTTCTCTTGTGACACTGCTTATATTTGAATATGCCGGAATTCAACTTGGTATATTCGAGATTGTTGTTATTATGCTTGTTATTCTGGGGCTGTCACTGGGAGCTCCAAATCAGGCGGGGTCTGTACTGGTTGGTTTGATGATTATGGCGAAATTCATGCAGATTGATATTGCATATATGTGCACGGTAATTTACTGCGAAGTATTTTTCAGCAGAATTGTTTCAGTCATGAACGCAATGTCAGATATCAGTTCGGAAATATTAGATGTTTATATGGAGAATAAACATGCAGGCAATAAGCTTTGATTTAATAAAAACAGATAAAAAAACAAAAGCCAGAAGGGGTGTTGTGCATACGCCCCACGGCGATATAGAAACACCTATTTTCATGCCTGTAGGAACTGCAGCCACGGTTAAGGCAATGAGACCGGAGCAGGTGGAAGAACTGGGAGCACAGATTATTCTCAGCAACACATATCATCTGTATCTGAGACCGGGCATGGATGTTGTGAAAGAGGCCGGGGGTCTCCACAAGTTCATGAACTGGAACAAGCCGATTCTTACAGATAGTGGA
>JAKSSH010000037.1 GCA_024403155.1 Clostridia bacterium
TACTCGGCTGTATTTGAAACTGAATATCTCATCTTGTCGAAACCGCCCTCGTTAATCAGGTCAACAATCAGCTTCATTTCATGGATACATTCGAAATATGCCATTTCAGGAGCATAGCCTGCCTCAACCAGAGTATCGAATCCGGCCTTCATCAGTTCAGTAACCCCGCCACAGAGAACGCACTGTTCACCGAAGAGGTCGGTTTCAGTTTCTTCCTTATATGTTGTTTCCAGAATTCCGGCACGTCCGGCACCGATTCCAGAAGCGTATGCCAGAGCGTATTCCTTGGCTTTGCCTGATGCATCCTGATGAACGGCGATAAGTGACGGAACGCCCTTGCCTTCGAGATACTGGCTTCTTACCGTGTGTCCCGGTCCCTTAGGAGCAATCATGATAACGTCCAGATAGTCTGCAGGAATAACCTGATTGAAGTGGATGTTAAAGCCGTGTGCAAAAGCAAGAACATCGCCTTCCTTCATGTGAGGTGCAACCTGTTCGTTGTAAACCTTTGCTGCCAGTTCGTCCGGAACGAGCATCATTACAACATCGCCTGCTTCAGCAGCGTCTTCGATATCCATTACCTTAAGGCCTGCATTTATTGCCTTTGCTTCGTGGCCCGAACCCGATCTGAGACCTACAACAACATTGCAGCCGCTTTCGTTCAGGTTCATTGCATGGGCATGTCCCTGTGAACCGAAACCTATTACTGCGATGGTTTTACCATCGAGTACTCCTAAATTGCAATCCTGGTCGTAATACTTCTTAATCATCTGAATTCTCCTTTCAGTCTTCATCTGTGCTGTCGGATATTCCGGCATCGCCTCTGTTAATTCCTGTTACGCCTGTACGGCATACATCTATTAGTTCGTAGCAGCTCATCATGTTCATGAACCCGTCAATCTTGGCAGAGCTTCCCGTTACTTCTATTATCATGCTCTGCTTGGACAGGTCAACGATCTTGCCTCTGAAGATCTCCACGATTTCACGTATTTCAGAGCGCTCCTTTTTTGTCGCTTTGACCTTGAGCAAAAGCAGTTCTCTGTATATGCTCTTTTTGCCCATGATATCGATTGTTTTTACAAATTCCTGTTTTGCTGTCTGGGTGAGAATCTGATCGAATTTCCTGTCATCTCCTGTAGTTGCTATGGTGATTCTCGTAAGCTTTGGGTCGTTGGTAGGGGAGGCGGTAAATGAGTCGATATTGAACCCGCGCCTTCCGAACAGGCTTCCCAGTCTAGCAGTAACACCCGGTTCGTTTACTACCAGGATACTCAGAATCTCACTTCGTTCTGTTTTGTCCATAACTGCCTCCTTTAACCTATTATCATGTCTTCTATGGTTCCGCCGCCCGGAATCATAGGGTAAACATATTCATTCTTTGCTATTGCACATTCTATCCATACAGGCCCCTTTTGCGTAAGGGCATCACGGAATGCCGCTTCGAATTCGTCCGGAGTTTTAGCTGAATAGCCCTTTGCTCCGAAACCTTCAGCCAGCTTAACGAAGTCCGTCTTCCTGTGAGGGTCGGTAGATGAATATCTGTTGCCGTAGAAGATTCCCTGCCACTGATAGACCATTCCCAGGACCTGGTTGTTCAAGAGAACGGTAGTGATAGGAAGTTCTTCGCTCACTGCGGTGCATGCCTCGTTCAGGTTCATGTGGAATGAACCGTCACCTGTAAGATGAATGACTCTGCAGTCAGGCCTTGCAATCTGGGCCCCTATAGCGGCACCGTAGCCGTAGCCCATGGTTCCAAGTCCGCCGCTCGTAATGAACTGTTTTGTATGTTCGTGCTTCAGGTACTGGGCTGACCACATCTGGTGCTGACCTACATCAGTGACGTAAATAGTATCCTTGTCTGTCAGGTCGCATATGGTATGCAGAATCTCGCTCGGGTGAAGCTCAGCATCACCGCTCTTAACGTCGCCTGTAGTTGTCTTCCATCCTGTTGCCAGATCCAGCCATTCCGGATGACTCTTCTTCTTGACGAGAGGGAGGAGCTTAATGAGGAAATCCTTAACATCAGCCTGTATTCCCAGATCCACAATTACATTCTTGTTTATTTCACTGGCATCGATATCCACCTGAACCTTCAGGGCACGCTTGCCGAATTTATCAGGATTGAGAGCAACTCTGTCACTGAATCTTGTACCGAAGGCAAGAATAAGATCTGCCCTGTCAAAGGCTCTGTTGGCTGCTATGCTTCCATGCATGCCGGCCATCCCCAGGTTCTTCGGATTGTCATATCCGACTACGCCCGCACTCATCAGGGTGTGCGCCGCAGGAATGTCCGCTTTATCCATAAGGGCGAGAAGCTCTTCGCCGGCTTCACATGCGGCAACTCCGCCGCCGCAGTATATTACCGGCTTTTCCGCCTTATTTATCATGGTTGCAACGCTGTGCAGAGCTTCATCAGAGAAGGTCGGTACAGGGTTGACCGGCATGGGCTTTCTCGGCTTGCGATTAATCTCTGCCGCAGTTACATCCTTTGTAATGTCCACGAGTACGGGACCTTTACGATCACTGTTGGCGATTCTGAAAGCATTAAAAAGGGCATCTTCCAGATCCTCAATTCTGTTAACGAAGAATGTGTGCTTCGTAACAGGAATTACAATGCTGGAGATGCTGACCTCCTGAAAGGCGTCCTTGCCGATCATGCTGTCGGGAACATTGGCGGTAATTGCAACGAGGGGAATACTGTCCATAAATGCCGTTGCTATTCCGGTTACAAGGTTTGTTGCGCCCGGGCCGCTGGTTGCGATGCATACGCCCGTTTTCCCCGTTGCTCTGGCGTATCCGTCAGCTGCATGGGATGCTCCCTGTTCATGAGCTGTCATGACTGCTCTGATTTTGCCCTGATACTCGTATAGGGCATCATACAGGTTCAGTGCAGTGCCGCCGGGATATCCGAAGACGGTGTCAACTCCATGCTCCAGGAGAACCTCCATAACCAGCTGAGAACCGTTTAATCTCATATCGTTAGTCCTTTCTGGTATTTCTTGATTTTGTACATTATTATATTATTCAATGTTACGTCTGATACTCTCAATTATAATAAGAAAAAAAGCAAATGCAAGCCTTTTCGGTAAAAAATAGGAAAAATCACAAATAATTTAAAAAGTTGTTGTTGAATGCACACAAAAAAGGTACAATAAAGACGAATTAAATGAAATTCAATTAAATATGTTGACAAAGGCCACTGCGGTAGTGTACATTGGTGTAGTAAATTGATAAATCGCGATGCGATGAACGGAATAAATTCAGGACAGAACATGTTCAGAGAGCAGCCGGCTGGTGCGAGGCTGCATGTTGATTCTGAATGTCTCACCCGGGAGCATCAAACTTATGAGTGGATGTGTAGTCCCAGACAGGGCGGCGCAAGTCGAAACGCACATCAAGTAAGAGTGGTACCGCGCAGGCAGAGCCTTCGTCTCTTAGTAGATGGAGGCTTTTTATGTTTATGAACTGCCCGGGCACCACAGAAAAAGGAGATAAAAAATGACAGAGAAAAAATTCGCAACAATGGATGGAAATGAAGCGGCGGCTTATATGGCCTATCCTTTTACTGAAGTAGCGGCGATCTATCCGATTACGCCATCATCACCGATGGCTACACTAACGGACAAGTGGGCTGCACAGGGAAGGCTGAACATGTTCGGACAGACCGTTACACTGACAGAGATGCAGTCGGAAGCAGGCGCGATCGGTGCAGTTCACGGCTCAATTCAGACAGGAGCACTTTCAACAAGTTACACATCATCACAGGGACTGATGCTGATGATCCCGGTACTGTACAGAATCGCTGGTGAAAGACAGCCTGCAGTACTCCATGTTGCGGCAAGAACAGTTGGAACACACGCAATGAGTATCTTTGGAGATCATTCAGACGTAATGGCTTGCAGAGAAACAGGCTGGGCACAGTACTGTACCGGAAGCGTTCAGGAAGTTGCTGACCTGGCGGCAGTAGCTCATCTGGCAGCAATAGAGACAAATATTCCGTTCATGCACTTCTTTGACGGATTCAGAACTTCACACGAAATAAACAAGATCGAATTACCTGATGAACAGGCAGTAATAGATATGATAGACAGGGACGCAGTTAAGGCTCACAAAGACAGAGCCCTGAATCCTGAACATCCTACTCTGAGAAATACAGTTCAGAATCCTGATATCTACTTCCAGGTTCGTGAAGCAAACAACAAGGATTATGACGATCTTCCGGAAGTCGTAGAAAAGTACTTCCACCAGATCAGTGAACTGACAGGAAGAAAGTACGAGCTTTTCAATTACTACGGAGATCCTGATGCTACAGACGTTATAGTGGCAATGGGTTCAGTAACAGGAGCAATTCAGCAGACTGTTGATGTGCTCAGACAGCAGGGACGCAAGGTTGGTTTCGTACAGGTTCATCTTTACAGACCGTTCAGCATCAAACACCTCTTCAAGGCACTGCCTGAAACAACAAAGAGGATCGCTGTACTCGACAGATGCAAAAACATGGGTTCACTTGGTGAGCCGCTCTATGAAGATGTCTGCACTGCAGTACTTACTGAAGGTAAGGATATCAAGGTTATCGGCGGAAGATACGGACTGTCATCAAAGGACACTTATCCTGCACAGATCGTTGCAGTATACGACAATATGATCGCCGATGAGCCAATTGAAGGATTTACGATCGGTATTGTTGATGACGTAACATTCAAGTCACTTTCTGAGAAACCATTTGAATTGCTTCCAAACGATGTTGTAAGCTGCAAATTCTGGGGACTTGGCGGAGACGGAACAGTTGGCGCCAACAAGAGTACTGTAGATATTATCAATAGCACAACTGACAATTACGGACAGGCTTATTTTGAATATGATGCAAAGAAGTCACTTGGAACAACCAAGTCACATTTACGCTTTTCGAGCAAGCCAATCAGAAGTTCATACTATGTAAAGGATGCTGATTTTGCAGCATGTCATAACCACCATTTCATCAACAGCTACAATATTGTTGAAGAAATCAAACCGGGTGGAGCATTGCTTTTGGATTGTCCATGGACAGAGGAACAGCTTGATAAGGAACTCTCACCAAAGGTGAAGAGGCTGCTGGCACAGAAGAATATCGATATGTACATTATCGATGCTACAAAGATTGCAGGAGAGATCGGACTGGGAAATCACAAGAATTCAATTCTCCAGTCAGCATTTTTCACAATCAGAGAAATAATTCCTAAGGCACAGGCCATTACAGAAATGGAAAATGCCGTTAGAAGAAAATACAGAACAAAGGGCAATGCAGTAGTTAAGATGAACATTCGCGGTATTGAAGCGGGTGTTGAAGGTTTCCAGAAAGTTAATATTCCGTCTGAATGGGCAAACTGCCAGGATGAGCCGGTTGTAAAAGACGAAAACTTACCATGGGTTATTGAAAACTTCGTAACACCTATCAATAACCAGGTTGGAGACAGCCTCCCTGTAAGTGCACTTGAAAGATACAAGGATGGCCACATTGAAATGGGTCTTACGGCTTACGAAAAGCGCGGACTGGCAGTATTCAATCCTGAATGGGATCCTGATAAGTGCAACCAGTGTAACAGATGTGCTTTTGTATGTCCGCATGCTGCGATCAGACCGTTTATCCTTAACGAAATCGAAAAGGAAAACGCTCCTGAAGGATTCCAGACAGCACCGATCAGAAGTTACAAGCCTAAGTACGGCGAAAAGCTTCACTACTCATTACAGATTTCAACATATGACTGTACAGGCTGCGGAGCATGCGTTCCAATGTGTCCTGCCAAGGAACCTGCAATCAAGATGGTTCCTGCAGAGCCAAAGCCTCAGGATAAGGTTAACTGGAACTATGCATTGAACCTTTCAGGCAAGGGCGACGTATTCCCTCCATTCTCAATCAGGGGAAGTCAGTTCAGACAGCCGTTGGTTGAATTCTCAGCAGCATGTGCCGGATGTGGAGAAACTCCATATGCCAAGCTGCTCACACAGCTCTTCGGAGACAGAATCTACTGGGCAAACGGAACGGGATGTTCACAGGCATGGGGCTCAGGAGAACCGGGAATTCCGTACTGTCTCAACAAGAGAGGTCACGGAGTTGCGTGGACAAACTCATTATTCGAAAACAATGCGGAACTTGCTCTCGGAATGTATCTCTCAGTTAAGCAGCAGAGAGAAAGACAGAGAGATCTGGTTCTCGAGTATATCCAGATTGCAGGTAGCAATTCAGCAGCAATTGAATGGATGGATACTTACGATGACCTGGACAAGAACAGAGATGCAACAGACCTTCTTGTAGCAGAAATGGAAGAAGTTGTTGCAGGCGATGTTAAGGAAGAAACTGCAATGGGTCAGAAGTTCGTTAAACTCACAGAAGAAATTCTCGAAAGAAAGGACATGCTTGCCAAGAAGAGCTTCTGGATGTACGGCGGCGACGGCTGGGCATATGACATCGGATTCGGCGGACTGGATCATGTAATCGCAACAGGCGAAGACATCAACGTATTCATAATAGACAACGAAGTATATTCAAATACAGGAGGACAGTCCTCAAAGGCTACACCTCTTGGTGCCGTAGCAGAATTCCAGGCATCAGGAAAGAAGAGCAGAAAGAAGGACATCGGACAGATCCTGAAGACATACGGAAACGTATACGTGGCATCAGTATCAATGGGCTACGATTTCAACCAGCTGCTCAAGGCTATCAAGGAAGCTGAAGCACATAAGGGGCCATCTGTTATCGTTGCTTATACACCATGTACAGTTCACGGTATCAAGAAGGGTATGCACACAGCACAGGAAGAAATGAAGCGTGCAGTTGAATCAGGTTACTGGCCACTGTACAGATACAATCCTGATATCGAAGAAGGTCCGAAGATGATCGTAGACTGCAAGGAACCTTCACTGGATTACGAAGACTTCCTCAGCGGCGAAAACAGATATGCTGCACTGAAGATCACATTCCCTGAAAATGCAGAAAAGCTCTTCAAGGAAGCGGCAGAAGACGCTAAGGAAAGATATAAGAGATTTAAGAAACAGGAAGAAGAAAACTAGGAATTTAAACTGATTGAAAGGAGAATCGACATGGCAAGGATAACTGGCAATGAATTTCTTGTTAAAGCACTTCGCGAAGAAGGCGTTGAGAAGATCTTCGCATACCCGGGTGCCTGCGTCGTCGATATCTTTGACGAACTGTATAAGACAGGGAGTCCACAGATTATTCTTCCGAGGCATGAACAGGGACTGATCCATGCCGCAGAAGGTTATGCGAGATCAACAGGTAAGCCCGGTGTCTGCCTGGTAACAAGCGGACCCGGTGCTACCAACCTGATAACAGGCATTGCTGATGCCAATCTGGACAGCGTTCCGCTGGTATGTCTTACGGGGCAGGTCGCCACAGGACTTATCGGCAATGACACATTTCAGGAAGTTGACATAGTCGGCATAACCAGAAATATATGCAAATACACAACAATGGTCCGTTCGCGTGATGATCTGAACAGACTTATTAAAGAGGCCTTTCACATTGCTACTACAGGACGTCCGGGGCCGGTGCTTCTGGACCTGCCTAAGGATATAATGGCCGAGCTGGGAAGTGATGTATATCCGGATAAAGTAAACATCCGCGGATACAAGCCTCAGGTTAAAGTCCACGATGGTCAGATCGGACGAACGATCTCTATGATGTACAAAGCTGCGAAACCTCTCTTCCTTCTTGGAGGAGGAGTAAAGATCGCCGGCGCTCAGGCAGACATGAAGGCTCTTCTCGAGCAGACCGGGATCCCGGCAGTAACGACTATTATGGGCAGAGGCAGTATTCCTACAGACCATGAACTCTATTTCGGAAATGTAGGAATGCACGGAAACTTTGCGGCAAATAACGCAGTAAACGGATGCGACCTGCTCATTTCAATAGGGACCAGATTCAACGATCGTATCACCGGCAAACTGGGAACATTCGCTCCAGATGCGAAGATCATCCACATTGATATCGACACAGCTTCCATATCGAAGAATGTAACGGTAGATGTTCCGGTGGTAGGTGATGCAAAGGCAGCCATACGCAAGCTTCTTAAGGAGGCCGGCGAAAGAGGCGCTGTGAAATGCGAAAACTGGGTAAAGGCTCTCGCAGGATTCAGAGATGAGAAACCTCTGAAACAGGATACAAAGGATAAGCTTTTACCGAAGCAGATAATCGATGCCATAAACAGCGAATTCAAAGAACCGATCGTAACAACAGATGTAGGACAGAATCAGATGTGGACTACTCAGTTCTTTGAGATAAAAGGCAGAGGCCAGCTTATTACGAGCGGAGGTCTGGGAACTATGGGCTACGGACTTCCGGCAGCAATAGGCGCCGCCATAGGAAATCCGGGTCGTGAGGTCATCGCGGTATGCGGTGACGGTGGATTTCAGATGAATTCCCAGGAACTTGCGACTGCAGCGATCAACAGACTGCCTGTAATAATATGCATTCTCAACAACGGATATCTGGGAATGGTAAGACAGTGGCAGGAACTCTTCTACGAAGGAGAGTATGCAGGTACCTGTCTAAAGCGAAATGCCCAATGCGACAGCAGAGGCGCAGGCTGTGCCGGATGCAAAGGCAGAAGTGCTGAGTGTCCTGAGTATGTTCCTGATTTCATGAAACTGGCAGAGGCTTATGGAGCACAGGGTATTCGCGTAGAGAAGGCCGATCAGATCATTGATGCTTTTGCGAGAGCAAAGGCTAAAAAAGACGGTCCGACAATAATTGAATTCATCATTGAAGACGAGGAACTGGTTTATCCGATGATACGTCCCGGCGGGGCTATAACGGATATGATCACAGGTCCTGAAGATGAAGATAAGAGGGGTGGTGGCATAAGTGAATTGTGATAAGAGTTTCAGAAGAAGATGGCTGTCACTTTTCGTTGAGAACCAGACCGGTGTTCTGGCCAGAATATCCGGACTTCTCTCAGGAAAGGCGTATAACATTCACTCGCTGACAGTAGGTGAAACACAGGATCCTACCATTTCACGAATGACCATCTGCCTTGATGCTGACGATAAGACCTACGAGCAGATCAAGAAACAATTCAACAGGAGCATTGAGGTTATTAAGGTTTTAGACATAACAGATGCCAGTATCAGATCGAAGGAAGTAATGTTCATCAAGATAAGAGACATTACGGATAAAGACAGAGCTGAAATATTTCAGATGGCAACAGCATTCAGATTTCAGATCAAGGATATGGACAAAAGCAGCGTGCTGATAGAAGCTGTCCGCACTGAGATCAAGAATGATTCAATACTTAAAGTAATAAATGAAAGATTCAAAAACATCGAAGTGGTCAGAGGGGGCCCGGTGGCAATTGAATCAATAAGCATGCAGGATAGATAAAGGAGGATATCATGGCTTATAATTTCCCGGTAACAAGAACGTTAAATCCAAAAGAAAAACCAGATCCGAATAATCTGCCTTTTGGTCAGTATTTCACAGATCACATGTTCATAATGGAATATGATGAAGGACAGGGCTGGCATGACGGCAGAGTAGTTCCATATGCACCGCTGCAGATGGACCCTGCTTCAGTAGTTCTGCACTACGGACAGGAAATGTTCGAAGGACTGAAGGCATATAAGAATGTTAAGACAGGTGCAGTTCAGCTGTTCAGACCTGACATGAATGCCAAGAGAACAAACAGAACAAATGACAGACTGTGCATCCCTCCAATGGATGAAGAACTGTATGTTGAAGCTATTAAGGCTGTTGTTAGAGAAGATGCAGACTGGATCCCTGAAGTAAAGGATACTTCTCTGTACATCAGACCGTTTATCATCGCAACAGAAAAGACTCTGGGTATCCACCCGTCAACTTCATATCTCTTTATTATTATCCTGTCACCATCCGGTCCGTATTATCCAAACGGACTGCAGCCTACAAAACTCTATGTTGAAGATACATATATCAGAGCGGCAGCAGGCGGAACTGGAGAAGCCAAGTGCGGTGGAAACTATGCATGCGGACTGAAGGCACAGACTATAGCAGCTGAAAAGGGTTATGAACAGATCCTGTGGCTGGACGGCAAAGAACAGAACTATGTTGACGAAGTTGGAACTGCAGATGCATTCTTCGCTCTGGGCGACGAAGT
>JAKSSH010000038.1 GCA_024403155.1 Clostridia bacterium
ACGCCGGATGATTTTTATAAAATCGGTACCATTGGAAAGATAAAGCAGATGCTTAAGCTGCCGGGAGATTCAATCAGAGTTCTGGTTGAAGGTCTCACAAGAGGCAGAATCGAAGAGATACTTTTCGAGGTACCATATTTCAAGTGCAAAATCAGACCACTTCCGGATGAAGAAGGGGCAGCCGATGATGCAGAAGCGGAAGCTCTTATGAGAACAGTTCTGGCAAGTTTTGATGAATACATCAACATAGATCAGAATCTGGCTCCTGAAGTTTTTTCTTCCGTTGTATCAATCGAAGCACCGGGAAGAATGGCTGACATGATAGCTTCGCATCTTGGAATCAAGATTGAAGACAAGCAGTCAATAATTGAAACACTTGACCAGAAGGAAAGACTGAGAAAGCTCAATGACATTCTTCTTAAGGAGATTGAAATTATGACAATCGAGCAGGATATTTCCACAAAGGTTAAGACTCAGATCAATCAGAATCAGAGAGAATACTACCTTCGTGAACAGATGAGAGCAATCCAGGAAGAACTGGGTGGCGGCGAAGGAATCGAAGATGAGGTTGCGGATTTTCTGAAGAAGCTGGAAGAACTTGAGCTTGAGGAAAAGACAAAGGCAAAAATCGAAAAGGAAATCAGCAGATTTTCAAAGATGCAGCCTTCATCAGCAGAAGCAACAGTCAGCAGAACGTACATTGAAACAGTTCTGGAACTTCCATGGAACACTCTCAGTGAAGATAACATCGATCTGAAGAAAGCAGAAGATATCCTGAACGAAGACCACTACGGATTGGACAAAGTCAAGGAAAGAGTTCTGGAGTATCTGGCTGTAATCAGACTGTCACAGAGCCTTAAGGGACCTATCCTCTGTCTGGTGGGTCCTCCGGGAACAGGCAAGACTTCAATTGCCAGGTCAGTGGCAAGATCAATTGACAGGGAATTTGTCAGAATGTCACTGGGCGGAGTCAGAGACGAAGCTGAAATCAGAGGACACAGAAGAACATACATAGGAGCGATCCCTGGCAGAATCATCAGTGCTATCAAGGACTGCGGAACAAGAAATCCTGTATTTCTTTTTGACGAAGTTGACAAGATTGGCGCCGACTATAAGGGTGATCCTGCATCTGCTCTGCTGGAGGTTCTGGATCCTGAACAGAACAAAGACTTTACAGATCATTTCCTTGAGGTGCCATTTGATCTTTCCAAGGTAATGTTCATTACAACAGCTAACACAACAGAAACCATTCCTCGTCCACTTCTTGACAGAATGGAAGTAATAGAAGTAAGCGGATACACTGAAGATGACAAGCTGAAAATTGCTGAACAGTATCTGGTGCCAAAGCAGATTAAGGAAAACGGCCTTACAAAGAAGAATGTTTCATTCACAAAGACAGGTCTGAAGACAATCATAAATTATTATACAAGAGAATCCGGAGTCAGAAATCTCGAAAGAGAAATCGGAACTCTGTGCAGAAGAGTTGCCCGTAAATACGTTGCTGGAGAAACAGCCAAGGTCAACATGACTGCAGAGCGCGTTGAAGAATATCTGGGCAAAAAGAGATTCCGCTTTGACATCATCAGAAACAAAAGAGAAGTAGGTGTTACAACCGGACTGGCATGGACAATCGTTGGCGGAGAAACACTGTTTATTGAAACAGCCGCCGTTGATGGCACAGGTAAACTGGAGCTTACAGGTCAGTTGGGTGATGTAATGCAGGAATCTGCAAAGGCAGGAATCAACTACATCAGACAGATGTCAGAGAAGCTTGGAATCGATAAGGAGTTCTACAAGAAATACGATCTCCATCTGCACATTCCTGAAGGAGCAACTCCTAAGGATGGTCCATCAGCAGGTGTGACAATGTGCGTTTCAATGATTTCCACTCTTACAGGACTTCCTGTAAGAAAGGACATCGCCATGACAGGGGAAATCACTCTTAGGGGAAAGGTTCTTCCTGTTGGCGGAATAAGAGAGAAGGTAATGGCTGCTCACAGAGCAGGCATCAGAAAGGTTCTCCTTCCAAGAGAAAACGAACCGGATATTCAGGAGATTCCTGAAGCAGTAAGAAGCGAAATGGAATTCGTTCTTCTTGATACTGTAGAGGATGCTCTCGAGCAGGTTCTGGTAAGAAAAGCAGGAAAGAAATAATGAAGATTACCAAATCGGATATTGAAACAGTGGCTGTCAAGCCGTCTCAGTATCCTCCCGAAAATCTTAAGGAAATAGCTTTTGCAGGAAGATCAAACGTGGGTAAGTCATCGCTGCTGAATCTTCTTACAGGCAGAAAGAAACTGGCAAGGGTTTCCGGCAGCCCCGGTAAAACAAGAACCATAAATTTCTACCTGATTAACGATGAATTCAGAATTGTTGATCTTCCGGGATACGGATATGCCAAGGTAAGTAAATCTGTTTCCGAAGGCTGGGGGGAGATGATGGAAAAATATCTGGAGAGCCGCCCTAACCTTCTGAAGGTTGTGCAGCTTGTGGATATCAGACACGCTCCTTCCAGGCAGGATGTTCAGATGTATGAATATCTAAAGCACTTCGGACTTGATGG
The DNA here is from genome assembly GCA_024403155.1 of Clostridia bacterium. GTDB lineage: Bacteria > Bacillota > Clostridia > Peptostreptococcales > Anaerovoracaceae > Lentihominibacter. The sequence goes on from JAKSSH010000038.1 coordinate 2,564, forward strand.
TATAGTGGTAGCAACCAAGGCAGACAAGATTTCAAGGAATCAGATTCAAAAGCAGATCAAGCTTATCAGACAGACATTAGGACTTAACAATGAAGACAAAGTAATACCGGTTTCGGCTTTGAAGAAGACCGGACAGGACGAACTGCTTTATGTAATGGAAACCCTGCTTAACCAGTAGGGCGGAGGAACAGTTAATGAATTTCTGGAGTATCAGAGTAATATTAAGCAGACTTAAAGCCATCAGATTCATGATGGCTGATAGGACTGTGCCAAAAGGAAAAAAGATTTTAATTTTAGCAGGAATAGCATATCTATTTCTGCCTTTTGATTTGGTGCCGGTTCTTGTGTTCCCACTGAGTCTTATTGATGACGTTGTGGTGTGGCTGCTGATTATATGGTATTTGAGAAAAGAGCTTGATGTTTACTGGACAGGTGAAAAATGCAGGGATCTGTCGAGAAAATATAAAAATAAAAGCATGGTTGATGATGTTGAATTTGAAGTAGAGGATGACACAAAAGAGGAGAATGAAGATGCATAAAGACACAATCGGAACAGTAATGATTACTCAGGAACAGATACTGGCGAAAGCAGAGGAAATTGGCAGTCAGATAGAAAAAGATTATGCAGGCGAGGAAATTGTACTTGTAGGGATTCTCCGCGGTGCCGTACTTTGGATGGCAGACATCATGAAGAACATTAATCTTGATATGACAATTGACTTTATGGCCTGCAGCAGCTATGGTGCAGCGACGAAATCTTCAGGTGTTGTAAAAATCAACAAGGACCTTGATACTGACCTGAACGGGAAACATGTGATTATTGTTGAAGACATTGTTGATTCAGGAGTTACATTGAACTACCTTAAGGGTTATTTTGAAAGTCGTGGAGCTAAATCAATAAAGATTTGTGCACTTCTTGATAAACCTGAGGGAAGAAGAGTAGAAATTGATGTTGATTATGTAGGCTTCGAAGTTGATGACAGATTTATTGTGGGATATGGTCTGGATTTCAATCAGAAATACAGAAATCTGCCATATATAACATGGCTTGAGGAGTAGACAGGAACATAGAAAAAAGATGAAAGACAGGATAAAAGGACTCTGGAAGGTTCTGTTTGGAAGAACGACCATTTTCGTTGTTCTTATTCTGATACAGATTCTGATTCTGTTCGGAGGAATGGCCGTTTTAGGCACAAAGGTAATCATCGCCAACAATATTATAGGTGTGCTTTCTGTTATTATTCTTATATATCTGCTTAATGTTAGAACAAACAACAGTTTCAAACTGATGTGGATAATAATAATTGTTGCAACGCCGGTTGTTGGTGTGCCATTTTTCATTTTTACAAGATTTCAGCCTGACACCAGATATATTGCCAGAAGACTTAACGAGCAGCTAACACACCAGAAAAACCTGCTTCTCCCTGATGAAGGAACAGTAAATAGACTTGATGCGGATTCCGGAAATGAGTACGGTATCTTCAAGTATCTGTATGAAGAAGGACATTTTCCTGTATACGATGATACAGGAATTGAATACTTTCCTCTTGGAGAAGATAAATATGATGAACTTGTTAAGCAGCTCCAGAAGGCCAGAAAGTTCATTTTCATGGAATATTTCATTGTATCAAAAGGAGAAATGTGGAGCCAGATACTGAATATTCTGAGACAGAAAGTCAATGAAGGCGTCGAAGTAAGATTTATGTATGATGGAACCAACACCATGGTAAACCTTCCTAAAAACTATCCACAGCAACTCAGAAAATACGGAATACAGTGCAAAGTGTTTTCACCGATGAGACCGGCTATTTCAACGCATCAGAATAACAGGGATCACAGGAAGATAGCTGTTATTGACGGACATACTGCTTTTACAGGAGGTATTAACCTGGCAGATGAGTATATAAATCGTAAAGAAAGATTCGGACATTGGAAGGACACTGCCATAATGATAAAGGGCAGAGCCGTTGACAGTTTTACGATGATGTTTCTGCAGATGTGGAATGTTGATACAGATATAAATGAGGATTGTTCAACGTATCTGTATCAGGAAACTGCGCTGGATGATTCAGTTACATATGGCGGATATATAGTGCCGTTTGGTGACAGTCCTCTTGATAACGAAGAGGTTGGCAAAAAGGTTTATTTGGACATTCTAAACAGGGCTAATGAATACGTTCATATCATGACACCATATCTGATTCTGGATGAGGAGCTTCTTAATTCTCTGATATTTGCTGCTCAGAGGGGAATAGACGTTAAGCTTATTCTTCCTCACGTTCCGGACAAGAAATATGCGTATTTTCTGGCAAGAACACATTATGCTGAACTTATTTCTCAAGGTGTGAAAATTTATGAATACACTCCTGGCTTTGTACATGCGAAGAATTTCGTCAGTGATGATGAAAAGGCTGTTGTAGGTACAATTAATCTTGATTTCAGAAGTCTGTATCTTCACTTCGAGTGTGCGGCATACATATGGAATAACCCTATTATTGCAGATATTGAAGATGATTTTCAGCAGACGCTTAAGAAATGTCAGAGGATTACAATGAAAGACTGCAAGAACTATTCCGCTATCGGTAAAATATGCGGAAGTGCGTTAAGACTTGTAGCGCCATTAATGTAAAAGAAATATGAGTAAGAAATCATTAGTATCAAGTGCTGCTGTTCTGGCAGTGGCAGGATTAATAGTAAAGGTTCTCGGAGCATTCTTCAGAATTCCGCTGACCAACTGGATTGGTGCAGTGGGCATGGCAAACTATGCACCGGCATATGCCATTTACTCTGTGCTTCTTGTTATCTCAACTGCAGGTCTTCCTGTGGCCACTTCAAAAATGGTTTCAGAAAGGTATGCCGTTGGACAGTATAAAGAGGCTAACAGGGTATTCAGAATATCAAGGATACTCATGACGGCACTGGGACTTGCAGGGGCGCTTGTGGTTATTTTCGGCGCAGGAGCCATTGCTGGTAAAGTTGGTATACCCGGAGCTGCACTGGCCATGCAGGCCACAGCACCGGCACTTCTTATAGTACCTCTCATGTCGGCCTACAGAGGATATTTCCAGGGTCAGCAGAACATGAACCCTACAGCTGTATCACAGATAATAGAGCAGATTTTCAGAGTAGGCGTTGGTCTTTCTCTTGGATATATGATGATGAACGGCAGTATGCTTGCTCAGCAGTATGATTCGGGAGCGCGAGGCGCAGCCGGCGGCTGTTTCGGTGCATCTGCCGGGGCTCTTGCAGGACTCGCTACTGTGCTTTTGATATACAACCTTAGCAGAAAGGCTATAAAAGCAAGAATTGTGCAGGACAAAACGGGAGTACATGAGTCCACCGGAAAGATATTAAGAACATTAATTGTTATTGCAGTACCTATTACAATAGGAGCAGCGTTGCTGCCTCTGATGAATACGATAGATGCCGCTGTAGTAATGAACAGACTTCATGCAAGCGGATGGGACACTCAGGTGGCTGATGATCTTTACGGTCAGCTGACTTCAATGGCAGATCCAATAATAGGTTTTCCTCAGGTATTTATGCAGGCAATCATTGTCAGTATAGTGCCTATGGTATCTGCGGCAAACAGAGTAAAAGATACTGAAGAACTGAAAAATACGATTTCCTTAGGTCTGAGAATGACAACAATGATTGCATTCCCTTGTACAATAGGTCTTCTTATTCTGGCAAAGCCGGCGCTGCTTTTGCTTTATCCGCTTCAGGTGGAGAGCGCGATCAGCGCAGCACCTTGTCTTAGAATTCTTGCTATAGGTTTCATATTCCTGGGACTTGTTACAACCATGACGGGAATACTTCAGGGACTGACTAAACAGAACTGGCCGGTTATTAATCTGGCAATTGGTATTTCGGTGAAGGTTATCGTAACCTGGATCCTGGTTGGAATTCACAGCATAAACATAGTAGGGGCAGCAATAGGAACCCTGTGTGCATACCTGACAGCTGCTGCTTTGGACTACATCTGTGTGGTTAAATTCTCAGGAGCCAGAATCAACATTAATCTTGCGATTTTAAGGCCGCTTGTTTCATCACTTGTAATGGGCGTGTTTGCCTTTGCATCATACAAATTGTTCATGCTTTCAGGACACAACAGTATTGCAACGCTGCTGGCAATCTGTATCGGCGCTCTGGTTTACGGAATCATGATTATCAAGACAAAGGGTATACGCAGAGACGAATTACAGGGCATAAAGTTCGGCAGCAGACTGGTGGCAATCTGTGACAGGTTAAGATTGTGGTAATTACGATTTGGCACTTGACACAGTAAATAAAAAATGGGAAAATGTTTCCTGCGTGACACAGGAATATCAATGCTATGACTCATCAGAGAGATGTGAACATATATTCAATTCAAGGAGGAGAAATAGATGAACAAGGCTGAATTAGTAACAGCAGTAGCAGAGAAAACCGGAGCTAAGAAGAAGGATGCTGAAGCAACAATTAACGCTTTCACAGCATGCATCGAAGAAGCACTTTTAAAGGGTGAGAAGGTACAGTTAATCGGATTCGGAACTTTTGAAGTTCGTGCCAGAAAGTCAAGACAGGGCAGAAATCCTAGGAAGCCTGAGGAAGTTATTGAAATCGCAGCATCAAAGGCACCGGTATTTAAGGCTGGAAAGGCTCTTAAGGACGCTGTAAACAAATAGATTTCGACGATCACCTGCGGATAACTTTGGTTATCCGCTTTTTTACATTATAATTGAGATATGAGAATAGATAAGTTTTTAAAGAACAGCAGAATAATAAAGAGAAGAACTGTTGCCAAGGAAGCCTGCGAACAGGGCAGAATAACCGTAAACGAAAAAATCGCCAAACCCGGAACAGAAGTTAAGGCTGGCGATATAATTCATGTTCAGTTCGGTAACGGATCACTTACAGCCAGGGTGGAATTTCTAAGCGAATCAGTCCGCAAGGAAGATGCATCCGGCATGTACACAATTATCGATTAAGCCACCCGCTTACAGGTCTTACAACATATCTGTAAATCAGAGGAATTGTAATTACCTGAGCAGCAAACAAAATGATGCAGTTTGGAATTCTTGCCACCAGGGTAGGCCAGTAAGGTGTGCCGTACATTACAGCCAGACAAAGTGTTGTTCCGAACAGCTTGATGATACCGGCAACCGCCAGTGATGCAAGAACGGTTATCAGAATGAGCTTCTTGCCCTCCGGATTTCTATTATAGAAGGCGAAACCGTAAACCAGACCGATTATACCGGCAACTACAGTTAAACCCGGATTAATCATTCCAAAGGGCATTCCAATGGCACATACCAGATCGCCAACCATGTAGGTTACAGCGGCCCAGACAGGTCCGTACAGGCATGCCACAACCATTACAGGCAGGAAGTCGAATCCCAGATGAACCACGTCGGTTGTAATGCCAAGGAACCTTGAGAAAATAAAAATGAGCGCAACCATTAGGGCCATTACGACCAGTTGTAGTGTTCGCTCTTTAGTGTTTTTGACAGTTTTCTGCATAAAAAAATCTCCCTTCATTTTGATAGTGCTACGTAGTAACTACACCAAAGATGAAAAAGAGGTTCTTTCATTATTAATGTAGTAGCGGACGCGACATTGTACCGCGGATATATCCTTCGTTCATGAGCAACATCCCATCTCATGACACTTTACGCACAATATCTACTCTACGTCAGAACATATAGTAGCATATGAATAGACACTTTGCAACATTATATACATTTTCATACATGGCAATTGGGTGTTTCACGCCTCTGATAGCCCAGTATCTTTCGGACATCGGACTCGATGGTACCCAGATAGGTACAGTAACCGCCACGGGGACTCTCGTAGCCATTTTTGCTGTAGCTCTGTGGGGACGCATATACAACCGCTCCAGCGCCAAGGCCAGAGTCATTGAACTGTTGTGCCTGGGAGCTATAGTGTTCAATGCGATACTTATGGTTTCGAGCTCCATTATTCCTGTCATTATCCTGTTCGGATTAATGTATTTCTTCCAGTCACCGGTAATGTCTCTGGTGGATTCCTACACAGTTCTGGGAGAGTACGATAATTTCGGCGGCAAGAGGGCATGGGGAGCTGCAGGCTTCGCAGCAGGGGTATTCATTGCAGGTAAGCTTGCAGATGTTATTTCTCTTTCCTGCATTTTCAGTCTGTACGAGATATGTTTCGCTATCACAATAGTAGTTCTGATTCTTATACACAGAAGATTCCATAATGGCGCAAATGCAGAACCGGAGATTCATGTGGACAAGAGCAAGAAGTATGCAGACTTATGCAAAAGCAGACGGGTGGTGCAGATAATAATATGTGCATTCTTTCTGGGCGGAACAAATGTGGCCAACAATACCTATTTCAGTTTCCTTTATATACAGGGTGGAGGCACTACTGCCGGAGTTGGTCTTTGCATGCTCCTTATGGTGGGAAGCGAAGTACCATTTATGTCCTGGAGCAAAAGCCTGTCCGACAGATTTACAATGGAGAAGGTGCTTCTTGCAGCCATGATAATATCCGTGATACGTTTCTGTCTTTATGGATTAGGACTGCCGTGGTGGGCTCTCATGATCATGTTCTTTACCCAGGGAGCTGTAAACGGAATAATACTGGTTGAGTTTGTCAGATGTGCTACCAAGTACGCACCGGAAGGGTGCAGCAGCCTGGCCATATCTGCTTACTATATTATAGGCAGCAATATCAGTACAATCATATGCCAGTTTGCCGGAGGAATCATACTGGATGTCTTCGGGGCAGCGGGAGTTTACATGTTCTTCGGACTGTTTAATCTGGCAGGCGTAATACTGTATTTTATATTTGGATTGTACAAATCAAATAATGTAAAAACAAATGTAAAAAAAATAGCAAAATAATCAAAGTAAGTGCGACTAAATGAAAAAAACAATAAAAAAGCTCACAGTTCTTGAAACGGTGGGCTTTTTCATTTACAGGAATGTAGTAATATCAAGGGCTCTGGGAGACGGTAAAAAAATTAAAAAAAAAAAAAAAAGGCCCAGTGGGCCTTAACAGGGGGCTTTTTCAACCTTAGTGCGACACCGTCGCATTTACCCTGACACAATTAAATTGTGGTCGCATTTACCTTGAGAAAGGTAGTCGCATTTACTTTGAACCTTTAACTGCCTTTGGTTCTGGCTTAACAACTCTATCCCTGATGCGTTTCCTGATAATGCCTGGCTTGAGTATGACATCCTCATCAGGTATGCGTTCAAGGTCCAGTACTTCAAAGAACTCATCTGGGTAAGCTCCCATAGCCTTATCATATGGGCAGCTACCGTCTATGCTTTCCCTACGGTAACTGTTAACGTGATTCATAGTGAGTGTCACATCACTTTGAATCAGTTTGTCGAGGGACGTTTTCCCTTTAGGAAGTATCCTTCTAACAAGCTTATGGTTATTTTCACAGGCACCTTTCTGGTCTGGA
>JAKSSH010000039.1 GCA_024403155.1 Clostridia bacterium
CTATGCATTTCTCTGTCATTGACGATATAGATATCTCCCTGCTTCAGGTTGTATGTGTAGTATCCGTCTCTGAGAAGGATGTTTCCTTCCAGAACATACACAACCTCCATGTCGTCATGAAAATGTATAGGATATTCTTCTATATTTGCTGTAATAACATTTATTGGAAGCTCATCCTTATACATAATTTTTTCTTTTAACATTTTTTTCTCTCCTGATTATTTAGAAATTATGTTAACTCTTTTTTGAGTTTGTCAATTTTTGGTTCAACAAAGTAAAATACTTGTAAAATAAGGCTTCGGCGCAGTTATCCACAAAATATTCAAAATTGTATACAATCTTATCCAACGGCTTCTGTGGATAACCAAAATTTTACTATTGTTGAAATTTCAACGATTTGAGCTGTCAAGTACTAAATTCGATACACTGTTATCCACAGGTTTTCGGAACATTATTTAATCTTTTTTTAAAAAAACCCGAAAACGTTGATTTTTCGCCATTTTGCCAGATTACTGTTATTTTCTTACTGTAAAATCCTTGCAAAAGTATTAAGCATTATTCAATTATATTCAGACCGCAAGTTTGTACCTGCAATGTCATTATACTCCAACATGCTTTTGATTTACAACGAAAAAATTGACTTTTTTGCTCATTGGTCTTAAACTTTTAATGATGTAGTTGCTGTTGAACGGAGGGATACAAGATAATGGGTACCACAAAATTATACCAACAAGATGTTTACATCAAAGAATGGGACACTGAAATAGAAGAAATAAACGAAAAAGGTGTTTATTTATGCAGTACAGCCTTCTTTCCTGAGGGCGGCGGGCAGAGCTGTGACATTGGAATCATCATCCCGGCAGGTTCTGATGCTTCTGATGAAGCCAATGAATATAGGGTTAGGGATGTTCAGGAAGACGGCGCCAATGTTGTTCATACAGTTGCCGCTCCGGATGGGGCTGCCTTTGCACTGAAGGTCGGTGACAAAGTTCACTGCAGGCTGGACTGGGACAGACGTTTCGATAATATGCAGCGCCATTGCGGCGAACACATTCTGTCAGGAATCTTCTATCAGGAATGCGGCGGCGTAAACAGAGGCTTCCACATGGGTGCCGATTACATGACCATTGACATCAGCCTGGAAGATCAGCCAACAAATCCTGGCATGTCTAAGCCTGAGGAAATCACCTGGGATATGGCTAAACACGTGGAACTTCTGGCCAACAGGGTTATCTGGCAGAATATGCCTGTAACCGTATTCCGTTTCGATAAACGTGAAGATGCAGAGAAGATGCCCCTCAGAAAGAAGCTTGCATTCGACGAGGACATCTCAATAGTATGCGTAGGTTCACCTGAAAACGCTGCAGACTGCGTTGCCTGCTGCGGAACCCACCCTGCCACCGCAGGACAGGTTGGACTGATCAAACTGTTCAAGGTCGAAAAATACAAGGGAATGTTCAGAGTATACTTCGAGTCGGGCGCCAGAGCTCTGGCTGACTACGACATGAAGCACGACATGCTGACGGATCTGTCCAACAGCTACTCCTGCTCAATCGAGGATTTCCCTGACAAAATCCGCGGACAAGAAGATAAGCTTGCAGAGGTCAAAAACCAGCTTTTCCAGATAAAGAAAGCATTCCTGGAAATCGAATGCTCCAAGCTGAACGAAATGCTGGAAGGCGAAGGTAAGACAGTGGTTTATCCTCTGGAGAATCTGTCAATGGACGATGCCTTCAACATGGCCAAGGCCTACATGGGAAGTGACGCATGCAAAGGCAAACTGATTCTGCTGTATTCTGTACCTGACACCTCATACATTCTGGTAAGTGACGGAGAAATAAACTGCGGATTTCTGGTAAAAGAATATGCCAACTTCTATGGCGGCAAAGGTGGCGGCAACAACGTATCCGCCCGTGCCATCTTCACTACAGCTGAGGACGCATCGTTATTTGCCGATTTGCTAGCCAAGCACCTGCAGTAATCATAAAACAACAAAAGCCGCGAATTATTCGCGGCTTTTATTGTTACTTTGTATTCTCTCTTGCCATATTGTGGTATCTTTCCATCAGGTGCCTCAGAATCGGATGATCCACATCGAAGTGTTTTTTCTCAATGTTTGCAATAGGAAGAACCTCCTTGGATGTGCCTGTCAGGAATGCTGCATCGTACATGTCTATATTGTCAGCCAATACAGGCTCTTCAACGTATCTGATTCCATCTTCGTCAAATATCTGCAGCACCTTCATTCTGGTTATTCCTGGAAGCACTGTGTGCTGAGGTGCAGCTATTACCGTATCCTCTTTGATGAAGAATACGTTGGAACGGCTTCCTTCCGTAATCTCACCCTGTCTGTTAACCAGAAGCACTTCAGCTGCTCCGGTTTCCGCAATCAGATCATCTGCCTGCTGGCGGAAATGTCCGTTGAATATCTTCACCTGAGGGTTGTCACGTTCTGCCTGCATGAACGCAACGCTTACACCCTCATCGTACATCTTCTGTGTAGGATATTCATATGGAATCGGATAGATATTCACATGCTCAACAGTATCAGATGGAACGCGGTACTGTTCGATTCTCAGGTTGCCTTCATCCATCCGGTTTGCCTTTGCAACTCTATCTATCTGCTGAATGAACTCTTCCAGGGAAAGAACCGGCTCCTTTCCATCACTGGAAATTGATTTAGCCATTCTCTCATAATGCTCAACTGCGAAGAGAGGCTTTCCTCCGCTGAGGCGGACCACTTCATATATTTCAAGTCTTTCCTGAGCGAGAATCTGCTCAAGAGTGCTCATGCCGGTCATAACCCCATCAGTTATTACAGCTTTATCTATTCTGTTGTCACCCGAATTATCCTTCTGCATAAACCTTTTTCTATCTTTACTTAATGTATATGTCTACCGTTCTTCTTCCCCAGCTTCTGCACTGGCCGTTTGAAGGGAACCAGACGTCAATGATTTTACCCTTGATTGCTCCGCCTGTATCCTCAGCATGAACCTCTCCGTAGCCCGGCACGTATCCATAGGATCCCAGCGGAATGACCCTCGGGTCTACAGCGATGGTGCCTCTGTGGGTTGACGTGCCTGTGGCGGTTCTGCCCCTCAGACAGTATGCCGTGGAGCTAACGGTAAGCTTGCGGCTGTACTTGACTCCGTTATATGAAACAGCTGTGCCCTCCTGTATAACCTGGGTTACAGGCTTGCTGACGGTCTCTCTTTCTACTTCCTTCTTTTCCTGAATCTCTCCGCCAAAACAGATAACCTCGTATGTTACCTTATCAACTCCGTTGACGCCTTCCGTGGTAATCTTCTTTTCACCCTCCAGAAGGTCTGAAGTGTACTCGGTCTTCTTCTTGAATGCCACTTCTTCCCTGATGGTTTCCTTCTTCACCTCGAAGGTTTTGACTTCTACAGTGTCCCCGTCCTTCAGTCTGGCATTTTCGTCGTTTAGAATCTCGTCCTTTTCATCCAGCTCAACATCCCAGTTTCTCAGCATGTCATCTGCAGAGTTTCTCATGGTCTTGGTCTGGGCGCTTTTGCCGTTTACCGTTAAAGTTACGTCTTTGAAGTCGTGAGCAGCAGCCGCATAGAAACCGATAAGTCCAAGGTTAACAACAAGTGCAGCAGCCAGAACTTTTATGAAGGTTTCCTTACCTTCAGTTTTTTCACGGATCCTGTCCTTAATCTTCAGCCCTTGAAAGTTCATATATTGCCTCTGCATATATTCTGGTAAGCTTCATGAGATTATCTATTGAAATCTTCTCGTTCTTCTGATGACCAAGCTCCGGTTCTTCCGGGAATCTGGCACCGAAAGCGACGATGTTATCCATAGCTCTGGCGTATGTACCGCCACCGATAACCATCGGCTGGCTTTCCTCATCTCCTGTGTGCTTACGATAAACACCCATGAGGGTTTTCACAAGATCTGTATCCGCATCAAGATTGATTGGATCCTGTTCTCTATCCTTCACGATTCCGATGTTATATCCATCCAGCACGCTCATTATACCGGCATAAACATCTTCCTTAGACATTGTTACCGGATATCTCACATTTATGGTAAGACGTGCAGCATTTCTGTCCACGTCGATTTTCCCAACGTTAAATACCAGCTTTCCTGAAGCTTCATCTTCAAAGCCGCATCCGATGTTCTCACCGTGCAGGTCGTAGCCGATGCACTTGTTATAGAACTCAACAAAGTCGGATGCTCCATCATTCAGGAAGTTAATTCCTGAAAGAAAGTCCATGAGAACTGAAATGGCGTTTTCTCCCAGCCAGGGCTTTGCTCCATGTGCTGATTTTCCTGTTACAGAAATTTCGAAGCCCTTGCCTATGCCTCTGCAGTTTATCTTCCATCCCTTTTCTTCACGGCAGTTTGCCACCATCCCCTTGAAGATGTCATATCCGCCGCCGGTTGTATCGGTGATTACGGCTTTTGCAAAATCAGGAACTGCATTTGCAGCATTTCCGCCTTTAATAGATCCCAGCTCAATTCCCTTGCCTCTTGATGCAGGAAGCTTCTTGATTATATCGAAAATGAGAATTCCCATCTCGGCTCTGATTACAGGGAAATCTCCGTCAGGAGTAAAACCTGCATCAGGATAATCTCCAACATGTTCCAGATAATAATCCATGCCGTTCCAGTTGGTTTCCTCATCAAGACCCAGAATCAGTCTTACTGTCTTGGCCGGTTCAAAGCCGCATTCCTTAAGAGCTTTCATGGCATAATATGATGCCATTACAGGGCCCTTGTCATCCACTGTTCCTCTGCCGCAGATGTAACCGTCAATCACTTCGCCACCGAAAGGTTCGAAGTCCCAGCCATCCCCTTCAGGAACAACGTCAAGATGACCAACTACTCCTACAACTCCATCCTCTGCTCCGTCGTAGTCGATGTGGCCGCCATAACCCCTGGCATCAAAAGTATCGAATCCATCCTGCACTGCTTTTTCAAGCATCCATCTGTATGCTTCATCCACTTCCTTGCCGAAAGGTTTCTTTCCCCTACCCCTCTCTTCATCTGCGATGCTGGGGATAGAGATAAGTTTAGACAGAGATGAAATCATCTCTGCCTTATTCTCTTCTATTTTTCTGTTTACTGTTTCTAGAAAATCCATATTCTTAGTTTACTGCTTCAACTCCTGCAATTTCAGGATAGCTTTCCTTCAGGATTTTTTCTACAACGCCCTTGATTGTCATCTGAGCGCCCGGACATCCGGCACAGTGACCCTGAAGTCTTACCTTAACGATGTTGTCTTCTGTCAGTTCAACGAATTCGATGTCTCCGCCGTCTCTCTGCAGGAAAGGTCTGATCTGCTGCAGTGCTTCAATAATTTTTTCTTCCATTGTTTTCTCCTTTTATTTAAACTTTTTATTTAACTATTTTAATGCCTCAATTGTGGCAATTGTTACGATTTTACCTTTGCTCCACTTACTGATGTAAGCTGTCTTGATAGGGTCTCCGTCACTATTGAAGTTAATGGAACCGCTGGCTCCTTCAAATGAGTAAGCAGGATCTGCCAGGATGTTTGCAATGTCCTGACTTGTTGCACCTTTTGGTGCCTTGCCGATGGCGTCCACTGCTACAAAGTATGCATCATAGCCCAGAGCCATGTTTTCGGAAGGCTCACTGTCTTCTCCATACTCTTCATGGTATGCGTCCAGAAATGCGGTTCTCTCTTCGGTAACCGCTTCACCTTCAACATTGCCTTCTGCTGCGAAGAACTGAACGAAAGCCATGTTCTTGTTCTTAACGCCACTGTCCAGAGCCTTTCTGAAGTCGTCTGTTGCCCAGCTGGTGTCACCCAGGAACTGAACATCCAGATCCATCCGGGCCGCTTCAGAAATAATATTGGCTGCGTCCGTATAGTCTCCCGGAAGGATTACGTACTTGATTCCTGAGGCCTTCAGATTTGTAAGAACCTCAGTGAAATCCTTCTGTCCTGTATGGTAGTATTCGTAGAACGGAACAGCATCCTCATTATCTGTTTCAGCCTTGATTCTGTCTGCAAAAGCTGTAGCCTTGGCAAGAGCAACGTCGTTGCCCTCAGGAGTCAGCACACCGGCCTCCTTCTGCTTCTTGCTCAGCACGTATCTTGCCAGAATGTCACCCTGGTTGGACTCTGCATAGCAGACTCTGAAATAGTACGGGTTGTTTCTGGTAATCAGCGGATTGGTATTGGAAATGGCGATTGCCGGAATCTTAGCCTCCTTGATATAAGGAGATGCTGCCAGTGAATATACGCTGGCGTAGCTTCCCAGAATTACCATTGGCTGCTTGGTTATAAGCGTCTGAACAGCTGTCTCTGTCGCATCGATATTCGACTTGCAATCGGAGAATACCAGAGATACAATCTTACCTCCTGTATTCGGATGAACCTTGTTGGCCAGCTGAATGCCACGGATCTCATCTTCCGCAGCATTGGAATCAGCTCCTGTAACAGGCTCCAGAACTCCAATCTGTACCGTTGCTTCCTTATCCTGCGGTTTGTCTATAAACGTAGCCTTGAAGTTGTCAAAGGTTGTAAACCCGCAACTGCAAAGGCAGACTGTCATGGTTATTATCGCAGTAATTATTGTAATATTTCTAATTAGTTTCACTTTCTTCACCTCAAAAAACATACATAGTTATTATATAATTTATGGTAAAATGTATCAAGAGGTAAACACATGAAGAAAGCACTAGCAATTTCAGTCTGCCTTTGCATGATATTCACTTTCGCCGGTTGCGGCAGCAAGAGCGAAAAGGTGGCGGGTTTCGAATACTATCACTATGAAACCGACCAGCTGGACAAGGATATCAGGACTCTGGACAAACTGGCTGATACCGACAAATCCAAAAAGATAATAAAGCTCTACGACAAGCTCTATGACCAGTGCATTGAACTTGATACTTTGTACTCCGTTGCATATATCAAGCACTCCACCAACATGGCAAGTGAGTACTATGACAAGGAGCAGCTGTACTGTTACAAGGTTCTGGTGGACAGAGAAGATAAAATCTGCCAGGCCTGCAGAAATATCACTCGGGGTCCTTCCGCCGACAGCTTCAAAGAGCATGTTGGAGACAGGGCTTTTGAGGCTTTTGCGAATTATGACGAAATGACACCTAAAGAGAAGAAGCTTGTGAAACAGGAGCAGAAACTGGTTAACCAGTATTATGACATCTATGACAAGGTTGATTCGGAAGGCGTGGAATATAAAGGTGAAACCTGGACTCTTGATGATCTCATGGGAGACAGAGGCGAGAGCCTGGCATTAAGCAACTACGACGCTTATTCGAAGGTGTACTACATGATATCAAGAGAAGTCAATCAGAAGACAGGCCCGATTTTTATCAAACTGGTTAAGCTGAGAGATGAACTGGCCGAAATAAACGGTTATGACAATTATGCGGATTACGCAGATGCAGAAAGCTATAACCGGGACTATACCGGACAGGATCTCAAAGGCGTTTATGAAGATGTCAGAAAGATTTCAGAAAAGTATAACGAAAACTACATTGCCGCCCTGTCTGTTGGCATGGAGCCTTCCTATCCGGACATGCCCGCAAAAAAACTGCTGAAATATCTGGACATGTACAGCGGCAAGATAAGCAAGCTTGCAGGTAAATCCAGCAGGATGCTGCTGGATGAAAATCTATATAACATCGGTGACGGAGAAGGTCGTCAGAACATCTCTTATACCTCCTACATCTTCAGAGCCAATAGGCCTTATATTTGTCAGACTCTAGAGCATGACATAGATTTCGCAACCCTGACCCATGAGTTCGGACACTTTGTTCAGTACTCCGTTAGTACTCCGGATAATGTGCTTACAGATTATCAGAACATGGATCTGGCGGAAATAGCCTCTAACGGTTATCAGGGTCTCATGACACATTACTATGACGAAATATTTGGACAGTATGCGGATTCTGCTACCAGATGCGCATTGAATGACCTTCTGGAGAATGTAATCGAGGGATGCATAATGGATGAATTCCAGAGAGAAGTATATGCCAATCCGAATATGGATTTAAAGGAAATAAACAGGACATACTCCAGGATTCAGGCTCAGTACGATGAAAGCTACAAGGGCGAGCCGGGATACGCCTGGGCATTCGTGCCTCACAATTTTGAGAGCCCAATGTACTATTTCAGTTATGCAGCCAGCGGTCTGGCAGCACTTCAGATATGGAATCAGTCTCAGACAGACTTTAAAGGTGCAGTGAAAACCTGGGAAAAGATTACCCGAATTGGCGTATACAACAGCCAGTACCTCTCGGTTCTTGATCAATGCGGCCTTAAGAAGTTCACCGAAGAAGGTGCAGCCATGGAAATATGCAGGCCTGCTCTGAAAGCAACAAAAGTAAGTGTGAAAAACTAGAACATGAAAATCAACATCATCAGAGGACAGAATCAGATTGGCGGCTCAATCATCGAGCTGACCACAGAAAATACAAGAATCATTTTGGATGCGGGAGCAAATCTGGGTGAAAGCAAAACCCACACATACGTGCCACCGGTTCCGGGACTTTTCGATGCGGGAGATTCCTACGACGGCGTTTTCGTATCCCATTACCATTCCGATCACACAGGTCTGCTTCGCTTTGTTCGCAGTGGCAACAGAATCTTTATGGGTGAAACTGCATATAAGATCATGTCGGCAATAAACAAGTGCAAAGGCAGAACAACCGGATTCGAACCGGAATATCTCTATTCATTCGAAGAGGTTGAAGTTGGAGATTTCAGGATAATGCCTATTCCCTGTGATCACTCCGCATATGCTGCCTTCATGTTCCTGATTCATGCAGAAGACAAAACTATTCTTTATACTGCTGACTATCGTTCAACGGGCCACCTGGATTTCGATACCCTCCTGAAGATTCTTCCACGGGTTGACATTCTCATTACCGAAGGAACCACCCTGTCCAGAGGAGAAGATTTCCATGAACCTTCGGAACAGGAGCTTGAGGATTTCGCAGTAGAAATCCTTAATGCAAAATCAGGACCATCCTTTGTTTATCTGTCCGCCCAGAATCTGGATAGAATCATAACAGTGTATCACGCAGCCTGCAGGACAGGCCGCCGATTCATTCTGGACAGACTGTCTGCCGCAGCAGCTGATGCTGCCGGCATCCACATGGACGCTCAGAGACTGCCGGAAAAACTCCGGAAAATTCCTTCAGAAGATCTGTTTGCAAAGCCGGACTTCATTCTTTGCGTTACACCTCAGACGCTGGGAACTCTGGAGAAACTCAGCCGCCGAATGTCGTTAAAGGATGGTGTGCTTTTTTTCGGAAGAAGAGAGGTTTACATGCTTAAGCCTGTAACCGGTGCACTGATTCAGCTTCTGGAAGCAAAAGGCGTGACCGTACCGATGCTTCACACCAGTGGCCACGCCGATTCAAATACTATTGAGAAACTTGTTCTGAATGTTAACCCTGACATCATCATCCCTGTGCACACCGAAAATCCGCAGTGGTTCAGCAGGTTTGAAGATTCATGTCAGGTAATATATGATTGTCACAATTTCCTTTTATAACAAATCCACAACCAGTTTTATCATGAGTCCTATAAGGACACAGTAATAAAGCGGTCTGATTACTTTGGAGCCTTTGCTTATCGCTATCCGGGCTCCTATTATATTGCCTATGATGTAGGCAACCGTATAAACTGCCACTGCCTTCCAGCATATGCAGCCCCAGATGGCATACACCGTACTGGATACCAGGTCAATGCACGCCAGAGTAAACCTTCCCAGTCCGCTTGCTTTCACAGCATCGAATTTAAGGAAGTATGCGAAGCACATCAGATAAAATACGCCGCTTGCCGGTCCATAGAACGCGTGATATGCACTCACCAGTAATCCTATTATTGCCGTTCCAATGAACCTGCCCCTGGCACTTATCTCTGCCGATCTGTCTTCCTCTCCCACATCACGATTAATAAAAGAAATAATCGCCA
>JAKSSH010000004.1 GCA_024403155.1 Clostridia bacterium
ACATAATATAATTCGTTATTGAATCAGTTGAAAGTTCACTTAATTAATAAAGGTGTTTGCGGCATAGCCGTAAACACCTTTTTTAATGCATATAAAAACCTGACAGAAGAGTAGTACTGTCAGGTTATCAGTTATCATTTCTACAGATATTCCAGCACCTTATCCAATGGCAATCCAACCACATTGTTGTAGTCCCCATCTATGCGGTCGATATATTTACCGAAGGAGCCCTGTATGGCATAGCCACCGGCTTTATCATAGGCTTCGTCTGTTGACAGGTAGTCATTTAATTCTTCTGCTGAGTAACTTTTGAACCAGACTTCGGTATCCTCATAGAAACAGTTCCTGACACCGTCTTTTATAACGCAGCAGCCTGTTATTACGTGGTGTGAGGTGGCCCTGAGACGGCTCAGAATGCTGTATGCGTCCTGTTTATCTCTAGGCTTGCCGATTATCCTTCCTTCATGTACCACAACTGTATCAGCGCCTATTATGGTGTAATCTGAGGCAGGAGGCCAGTCACGGTTTGTTCCTTTTGGCAGGGAGTCTGCCTTTGATTTTATTTCATCATAAACAGCACTAGCTTTTCTCATGGCCAGATACATGGTTGCTGTTTCCGGTTCCATGGGGAAGGGAAGTGTCTCTATAATGGAAGCCGGCCTGACTACGGGGTCAAGGCCGGCGTTTGTTAACATTTCAATGCGTCTTGGGGACGCTGATGCAAGTATAATCATAATAGACTTATTTGTTGAGCAACTGATCAATTCGTTGACGAATCTGTTACTGTTGGTTCTGTCGAATCTGTTACTGTTGGCGGCTCTGTTGGTGCCTCTGTAGTAGTAGTTGTTGTTTCAGTTTCAGTTTCAGTTTCAGTTTTAGTCTTTGACTCCTTAGTTTTCTTCTTGTGAACAGGGTAGTAAGTTCCCTTGATATAGTATTCACCTGCAACCCGTTCTACATTTGAAGGCATTTCTCTGTAGGAACCTCTAGGCAGATCTTCGCAGACTCTCTGCATGATTGATGCCCAGAATCCGGCTGCCTTGTAGGAATAGTTGGATACTGACATGTTTATGTCATTACCCATCCACAGGGCCATTGAGAACTGTGGAGTAAATCCTGAGAACCAGATATCGTACATGTTACTTGTTGTTCCTGTCTTACCTGCGGCAGGCTGTGAGCTTATTGAAGCGCTACGACCGATACCGTTGGTTACAACTGAGCGGAGAACGTCAGTCATAATCCACGCTACGCCAGGGTCATAAACCTGAGTTTCCTCGGTCTTCTTTTCAAAGAGCACGTCGTCTTTTGTATCGAGAACCTTTGTATAGAATATTGGTGTCTTGTAAACTCCGCCGTTAGGGAATACTGCGTATGCTGCAGTTTCTTCAAGTGGAGTCAGACCTCTTGTGAGACCGCCAAGTGAGATGGCTGCAGGGTTGCAGTCCCCATCAGCAAGGGTAGTAACACCGCACTTTTCGAGCATGTCTAATGAGTACTGTGCACCGACATTTCTGTCAATCTGCTGATATATCTTATATGATACAACGTTCAGTGACTGCTGCAGAGCCTCTCTGAATGTCTGTGATCCATGGTACCTGTGGTCATCGTTCACAGGCCATGTCTTGCCGTTGCCGTCAACTGTCTTGCCGTCTTCAATTACGGAACCTGCAGTTACGAACTTACCCCAGTCTGAACCTTCGCTGTTGTCCAGGGCCAGCTTCTTGCCGGCTTCGTTGTATTCATAACTCATCTGAAGGGCAGGGCCGTATGTAGCCAGAGGCTTAATTGAGGATCCAGGCTGACGTGGGTTGATTGCTCTGTTGTAAAGCTGCTTTCCTGTAGCTCCACGGCCTCCCATCATAGCCTTGATTTCACCTGTCTTGTTCTCCATGAGAACTGCAGCAGCCTGAGGCTGACGAACCTTCTGCTTAAGTGAGAAGTTATCACTGTTGACAATGTATTTTCCTTCATCTGATTTCTTGAAGAAGTTAGGATAATCACTGAAGAACTGAGCGGAGATTACGCAGTTTCCGTTATCATCAAGTGATTTGTATTCCGCAGGGATGGAGAGGGCACCACTTTCAATAAAGTAGAACTTGCCATCGTCTGCCTTCTTATACATTCCTTTGAATTCAATGCTTATATCAGTACCGGATTCGGATTCAGTATGATACAGATTCAGGCGTTTGCCTTTCTTGATGGTCATGCTGCCGTCACTGTTCCTGGTGTAGTCACCTTTCTTGAGAACGAAGTTGCCGTTTTCGTTGAAATAGTATCCGTAATGATATGCCAGAATTACACCCTGATCACTTGTAATATCGCCATCGGCATTTGTTCTTGTGTAGGCAATCGAGGTGAAGTTGCTGTCATCATTGAATTCCTCTTCCATGATTGTTTGGTACTTTTTATCCATTGTTGTATAGATTTTAAGTCCCTTGGTATAAATCATGTTTTCTGCATCGGATTCACTGATTTTGTATTCTTCGGTCATGTCTTCAATGAGCTGCTTGAGAGCATAGTCAGTGAAGTAGGATGTCTTGTCTGCATCTGATGCAGTACCAATCTTGATTTCATCCTTAAGATTTGCAGCCTTTGCCTTGTCACATTCAGCCTGAGTTATTGAACCCTTGCTGGCCATTGTGTTAAGAATGAAGTCACGTCTGTCCTTAGTCATGTCTCCGTTGTACAGATATGTAACAGATTCAGTCTTCTTGATCTTAGGAAGAGATGTATTGGTGTTGTAGTAATCTGAATATACCAGAGCATATGTGTCAGGTGACTGCGGAAGGGCAGCCAGTGCAGCACACTGCTCCAGATTCAGTTTGTCTGCTCTTGTATCAAAATAACCTTCTGCTGCAGCTTCAATGCCGTAGGAGTTGAAGCCCAGGTAGATAGTATTCAGATATGCCTCCATAATCTGTTCCTTGGAAAGATTTTTCTCAAGGACAATGGTGCAGTACATTTCCGTAATCTTTCGGGACAGGGAACGCTGACTCTTGATTTCTGACAGATACACGTTTCTTGCCAGCTGCTGAGTTACAGTTGATGTTCCGCTGATTTCTCCTCCGCCAAATACACTGTCCTTAATGGCGCCCACCATACGGATGAAGTTAAAACCGTTGTGAGTCCAGAATTTCTGGTCCTCAATGGCAACAACAGCATTAACCATGTTCTGAGGCATGTCTTTATATTCAACTACAGTTCTGTTGCCGTCTGAGAAGAAAAGGTTTTCGATCTCCTTACCATTGCAGTCGTACATTACAGAACGCTGATTAATCTGGGAATAGATGTCGTCTGTGTTGATAATAGGGGCCTTAAGGAAGATAAGACCAACGTAAATACCAACAGCGAAAACGCAGATCAGGCATATGGTAACAAGAGTCTTTAATATGGCCTGAACCTTAGTTTCAGGTTTTAAAGGCTTGTAATTGGTTGCACCTGAAGCACTTCCGCCAAATTTTGAGGCAGCAGCAACAGCTCTGGCTGTTGATGACTTGGCTTTTTCCATTGCCTTACGCTGAGCAACACGTACATCTGCCTTGGCTTTGCGTGCAGCTTCCTTGGCTTTTTTCTTTTCATATTTAGCGTGTCTTTTGGCTCTGTAATCAGGTTTACCGTCTTTTTCGGCAGCGCTTGCGGCACGCTCTGCACGAGAAGGTTTAATCTTTGTGCTTTCGCCACGATAATCCCTGCCTCCACCATAGAAAAAGTCCTCATCACCGGCCTCTGCACTGTAGGTGCTTATTCCAGATGAGCTTTCTTCATTCTTCTCTGCTATTTCGTCAAATTTTGCAAAGAAATCATCATTAAAGTCGTTATACTTATCAGACAAATCTATTTCCTCCGATTTATTAGTTCATCATAAAAATGCTTTATGAACCATTATAGCATATTATTGTATGCTTTTGCTCTATAAAATTAGAGACTCATGCCAAATGCCCGGCATTCTTCCATTTTGGACATGGATTTGTTTTCATCTCCATTGGCTGTGATCTTTCCAACGATTTCGATACCCATGAAATCAAATGAATCCTTAAGCTGCTTATCAATTGCGTCATATACGCCAGGGGATCCTGAGCTAAGAAGATATGCGAACTTTGTAGCTTTAGCAGGTTTGCCGATTGCATAGAATCTGTGAAGGGCAGCCTGCAGCTGTGCTGTGAGAGTCCAGTAGTATACTGCTGATGCGAATACTATCATATCGCAGTCTGCAAGGTGAGGGTATATCTGCTGCATGTCATCCTGCAGGATGCACATTCCTTCTCCCTGGGTGTGACAGAATTCGCAGCCCTGACATCCTGCAATGTTCATTGATGCCACATCGAAGCGAACCACTTCGTGACCTGCGCTTTCTGCACCGGCGATAAATGAATCAGCCATTGCAGATGAGTTACCGTTTTTTCTTGGGCTTCCGGATAATAATAAAATTTTCATAGTTTTTCTCCTTTTTTATATCAGAGGTTTACCTGTCATTTCCTCAGGAATTTCCAGGTTCATCATTTTCAGTAAAGTAGGTGCTATATCGCAAAGCCTTCCCCCGTTCTTAAGTGGAGCAGGGTCTGCTGAAATGTTCAAAAGCGGCACATCGTTAAGGGAGTGTGCAGTCATTGTGTTACCCTCAGCATCAACCATTTCGTCTGCATTGCCATGATCGGCTGTCAGCAGAAGCTGTCCGCCCTTTGCCAGAACCGCATCCACTATCTGAGGCACGCACCTGTCCAGAGTTTCTATGGCCTTAACTGCAGCATCCATAACTCCGGTGTGCCCCACCATGTCGGCATTTGCAAAATTCAGGATTATTAAATCGTACTTGTCGCTGCCGATGGCCTCCAGAACCTTCTCAGTAACCTCAGGGGCACTCATTTCCGGCTGCAGATCGTAGGTTGCAACGGAAGGGGAAGGCACCAGAATCCGGTCCTCGCCATCTTCAGGTTCTTCAACACCGCCGTTGAAGAAGAATGTAACGTGAGCATACTTTTCTGTTTCCGCAATTCTAAGCTGCTTCATTCCAAGTGATGAAATATAAACACCAAGGGTATTTGCAGGTGTTTCAGGCGGATATGCCAGGGCTACATTCGGCATTTCCGCATCATACTGTGTCATGCAGATGTAACAAATGTCTTTAATGGTTTTCTTTCTTTCGAATCCGTCGAAGTTCTCATCAGTAAATGCACGGGTTATTTCCCTTGCTCTGTCAGGACGGAAATTGAACATGATAACTGAATCTCCGTCGTTAACAAAACCGTCTTTATATGTTCCGTCTCCATCCACAACAGTAGGGAGAACAAATTCATCGTTTTCATTACGATCGTAAGCATCTTCTATTGCTTTCTGACCGGTTGGAGCATGAAGTCCTTCTGCAATTGTCATTGCATTATAGGCCTTTTCAAGTCTTTCCCAGCGCTTGTCTCTGTCCATGGCATAATATCTGCCACTTACTATTCCAACCTGGCCAAGGCCGGTCTTTTTCATATGTGCAGTAAGTTCATCCATGTATTTTAGAGCACATCTTGGAGGAACGTCTCTTCCATCAAGGAAGCAGTGAACAACCAGTTTCTCTACGCCTTCTTTTTTTGCCATGTCAATAAGGGCAAGAAGGTGAGTAATGTGACTGTGCACACCGCCGTCAGAAAGGAGACCCTGCAGGTGAAGAGTGGAGTTGTTTTTCTTCACATGGTTAATGGCTTTCAGGAAGGCATCGTTTTTAAAGAAGTTTCCGTTCTGAATTTCCTTTGTGATCATGGTCAGGTCCTGATACACAATTCTGCCGGCACCTATGTTCAGATGACCCACTTCAGAATTGCCCATCTGACCTTCCGGCAGGCCCACATCAAGACCGCATGCCTTAAGAGTTGTTCCCGGATATTTACTGAATATTTTATCAAGATGAGGCTTGTTTGCCTTTGCAATAGCGTTTCCTTCAGAAGAAGGATTAATGCCGAACCCATCCAGAATCATCAGCATTGTTGGTCGCTTGAAATCCGTCATGATTTTTCCTCCATTAATATGGTTTCAGTCCGCTTTTATTATATCACAATATGATATAATAAAGCTGTCAAAAAAAGTGGGTATAAGGAGACAGAAACATGGGATGGACTAAAGAGCAGGAAAAGACAATTACAACCACAGGAAAGAATATTCTTGTATCTGCTGCAGCGGGGTCCGGCAAGACCACCGTTCTTGTTGAACGCATAAAAAATCTGGTAATAAACGAGGGCGCGGACATCGACAGATTTCTCATTACCACATTTACCAAAGCGGCTGCAGCTGAGATGAAGGAAAGACTGGAAACAGCCTTCAGGAAGGCAGGACTTACCAGACAGCTGCAGAAACTTCCTGCTTCAAATATAAGCACATTTCATTCCTTCGCAATTGAAATAATAAGGCAGTATTTCTATCTGACAGATCTGGAACCGGGATTCGGAATCGCAGATGAAGTTCAGATGTCAATAATGAAGAAAGAAGCCATTGATAAGGTGTTCGCCAGAAGATATCGGGAAGACTTTGACAGGCTCAGGGAGTTCCTTCTGAAGTATGGCAAAAACAAGGGTGACGATAAGCTGAAGGAGAATGTTCTGGAAACCTACAAAACTCTTGTTAGTATTCCTGACTACATGGATTGGGCAAAGGAAAAGGCTCAGGTCATTGGCGGAGAAAATCCAATGGCGAATCTGGGAGCATATCAGATGATTGCAGAAGAAGTTCATGAAGAACTTGGACTGGCTGCACAGGAATTTGAAGAAGCAGCATCACTTCTGGATAGCGAAAACACACCGAAAATCCATAATATTGCCTTGACGGAGGCAATGAATGCTACAGAGCTTTACGAAAAAACCACAGGACTGTCAGGAGACTGGCAACAGTTGAAGGAGAAGCTATCTCTGCTGGGAGATTCTGTTCGCGGCTTCAGCAAAGAAAGGCTGCAGGCATACGGTAAAGAAAAGGATTTCTTTGATGAAGAACTGAAAAAGGAAGTAAACTCTCATAGAGATGCCGGCAAAAAAATAATAGACGGGGTTAAATCCGATTACTTCAATAAACCATTTGACGAGTATGAACAGGATCTGAGAGATGTTTACGAGGACACTTTGTACTACATAGACATAATTGAAGAATTTATAGAGGTTCTTAAGGAAGCAAAGGCAGATAGCAGGGTTATAGATTTTGACGATGTGATGCACTACGCCATTGAAATTCTTAAATCAGATCAGGCTGCAGATGAGCTTAGAGAGAAATTTGACTACATATTTATTGATGAGTATCAGGACAGCAACTATCTGCAGGAAGAAATAATAAGACGCATTGTGAGAGACGACAATCTCTTCATGGTAGGAGATGTTAAGCAGTGCATATACAAGTTCAGACTTGCGGAACCGGAGCTGTTTAAGGATAAGGCCAGATTATATGACAGCCCTCAGGAGGAGAAGAGCATTCTTCTTAACCTGAACAGCAACTTCAGGAGCAAGAAGAATGTAACAGAGCCTATAAATGACATGTTCAGCCAGGTGATGGAAGGCTATGACGATAATTCCAGACTCCATTGCACCGCGCCTGATGAATATCCGGGAATTCCCGCCAGGATTCATGTGGTAAACAGAGAGGATTTCGATGAAGCAGCCCCTGACAGAGGGGAAGCGGAAGCGGCTGTAATAGCCCGCATCATCAGGGAGCATCTGGGTCAGGAAATTTATGATGCAAAGAAAGGCAGGGTTCGTAAACTTAGGCTTGCAGATTTCGCTGTAATTGCCAGAAACAACTATACCGTTGAAGAGGTTGAAAGATATCTTATAAATGATGGAATAGAAGCCTACGGTGAAGGAAACGGCAAGTATTTTGAAACCGTTGAAGTTAAGGTGTTCATCAATCTTCTGAGAATTATCAGTAACATGAGGCAGGATGTACCTCTTATTTCTGCGATGAAGAGCGTGGTATTCGGCTTCAGTATTGGAGAATTGGTGGAAATAAGGACTCAGAGCAGGGAAGGAAGCTTCTACAGCAGTGTTATGTCATATGCCCGGCAGGGACGGGACGAAAAGCTCAGGACAAAGATTTTTGACATGATCAGGCAGATTGATCTGTGGAAGGAAATCAGCAGAACGGTTCCTCTGGAGGAACTGATGAAGACCATACTGTATGATACCGGATACTATGATTACTGCAGCGGTCTTCCTGTCGGCGT
This sequence comes from Clostridia bacterium, assembly GCA_024403155.1. Classification (GTDB taxonomy): domain Bacteria; phylum Bacillota; class Clostridia; order Peptostreptococcales; family Anaerovoracaceae; genus Lentihominibacter. Next base: position 8,180 of record JAKSSH010000004.1, read on the forward strand.
TCAGAGAATATCTAATCTCAGGCTGATAGCAGAAAAAGCTGCTAAATATGAGGAAATAAGCCATGGAGGTCTTTACGGCTTCCTGAAATATATAGACACCATGGAAGAAAGCGGTGAAAACGATTCAGAGGCCAAGGTTCTGAGCGAAAACGAGGATGTGGTAAGGGTAATGAGTGTTCACAAGAGCAAAGGACTGGAATTTCCTGTTGTCATCTTTGCCAATGCCTCAAAAAGCACCTCAAACAGCAATAAAGGCGGAGCAATCACCATACACAGAGATTATGGAATCGGGCTTCCTAAGGTTGACAGGGCAGAACACTGGCACAGAAAGACATTCCTGCAGCAGCTGATTGCGAAAACCAGGGAAGATGAGATGATTGAAGAAGAAATCCGGATTCTTTATGTTGCTCTAACAAGGGCCAAGGACTGTATAGAAATAGTGGGTTCTGTGGCCAAGGAAGAGGGCATTCCTAATGAATTATCGAAAAAGACCTTCCTTAGCATGATATATGAACCCTTCAGTAACAGACCGGAGGTGGAATTAGTAGAATATGATGATGTTACTGCCCTGGAACAGGCTCATGACATGAGAATGCATAAGGCAGCGGAGTTGTATAAGAGCGCAGAAGAGCTGAAATCTGCCGGAACTGAAGAAGAAACCGCGGAATTAATAGACAGAAGACTTAGTTATGTCTACCAATCTCAGGAAGGAACGCAGGTTAAACCAAAGTATTCTGTATCTGAACTTAACGGTTCAAATGAGGTTTCAGGTGAAGTCTATCTTTCGGAATTCGCTCCGAATGCCGAAGAAACGGTGCTTTCGGCCGCCCAGGTAGGTACGGTAATGCATCTTCTCATGGAAAAAACAGATTTTGCAAAGGCAGCAGAACTTGATTCTTCAGGAATTACAGGTAAAGAGTATATTCAGACTATTGCAGACGGTCTTCTGGCAGAGAAAACCATTAGCACGGCTGAATACGATGCCATAAATGTTGACAATGCTCATGCATTCTTCACGACAGATGCAGGGAAAAGAGCTGCGTCTGCTTTTGCACGTGGAAAACTCCATAAGGAGAAGGAGTTTATACTGGAGAAATCCATTGATGATGTGAAAACCGTTGTACAGGGCGTTATCGACTGTTATTTCGAAGAGGATGGCGGCCTGGTTCTTATAGATTACAAGAACAGCTATATGAGAGGAGGCAGATCCGAAGAAGATGTTGCTGAAACCTACAGAGAGCAGATAGAGTTATACAAGGAGGCTCTCGAAGGCGCAACCGGCAGGAAGGTAAGAGAAAGCTACCTGTTCATGTTTGATACAGGACGATTTATCAGAGTATGATGGGACATGAAAATGTCCCATTTTTTTATGAAAAAGTGTTGACAGAAACAGTACTTGGTAGTACATTATGAATAGAAGTTAGCACTCGATGTAGATGAGTGCTAACAACAAACCGAAGCAATGGGGTTTCGGGATAAGGAGGCACGCAATGGATTTAACAGAGAGAAAATTAAAAATATTGCAGGCCGTCATCGCTGATTTCGTCAGAACTGCGGAACCGGTAGGATCAAGAACCATTTCCAAGAACTATGAACTTGGAAGTCCGGCTACTATCAGAAATGAAATGTCGGATCTTGAGGAAATGGGTTATCTTACTCATCCTCATACATCATCAGGCAGAGTACCGTCTGAAAAGGCGTACAGACTCTATGTAAATGAGATGATGAAGAAAAGGGAACTTTCCCAGGAAGAAAAGGATGCAATAGCCAAGGATCTTTATTCCAATGTTACTGAACTGGAGAATCTGATTGAAAGAGCTGCACATGTGCTTTCAGAGATTACGAATCTGACTGCTTTTGCACTGACTCCGGGAAAGGAACAGGATAAACTCAAATATATAAACCTGCTTCCTGTTGATGATTACACAGTGGTTCTGATGCTTGTTTCAGATAGCGGCAAGGTAAGCAATACAGCGGTAAGGCTTAAAAAACCGGCTTCGGAAGAGACTCTTAGAATTCTGTCAAAGAACATGACCTATAACTATAGTGGGAAAACACTTAGTGAGGCACTTACAATTGACATTATTCAGACTCTTCAGGCCGATGCGGAAGCAATGGCAATGTTCGAGAATTCCATAGCACCAAGCTTTATCAGAACTCTTGAGGATATGCTAAATGTTAATCTGTATATGGACGGACTTACAAATATTTTCGCGCTTCCTGAGTATAACGATATCAACAAGGCAAAAACATTCTTCGAGATGGTTAACCGCAAGGCGGACATTACTCAGAAGCTTATAAGCAGAGACGACGGAATAATGATCACAATCGGCGGAGAAAACCAGGACGAAGACCTTTCGGATTGCAGTGTTATCACAGCAACATATCATGTTGATGGCAAGATGGTTGGTAAGCTGGGGGTAATAGGACCAACAAGAATGCAATACGATGAAGTTACTTCGGTTGTTGAATATCTGACTGATAACATTAGTAAGGCATTCATGCTGACGGAAGGAGACGATGATGACAGATAAAGAGAAGATAGAAGAAAAAGAGGTAGAAGAAGAGATTAAGGAAGAGGCTGCAGAGGAGCCGGAAAAGGAGGAAGAAGGGAAAAAAGAAGAGATTAAGGACGAGGCTGCAGGGGCAACTGCAGAAGAGCCTGCCGAAGACGAGAATACCAAGTATCTCAGACTTATGGCAGACTTCCAGAATTACAAAAAAAGGGTAGAAAAAGAGAAAAAAGATCTTTATGCCTATGCCAACGAAAATATCATGAATGAACTGCTGAAAGTTCTGGATAATTTCGAAAGAGCGCTTGACCATGAAGATGGCGAGGGATTCAAGGAAGGTGTTGAGATGATTTTCAAACAGCTGGGAGATGCACTTGAGAAGTCGGGACTGGCTGAAATACCGGCGCTGGGTGAGGAATTTGATCCTCAGAAACACAACGCGGTAATGACAGAAGACACTGACGAATACGAAAGCGGAAAGGTCAGTGGAGTAATGCAGAAAGGATACACATTGAACGGAAAGGTAATAAGACCGTCAATGGTTAAAGTAGCAAACTAAGGAGGAAAAATACAATGGGAAAAGTTATAGGAATCGATTTAGGAACAACTAATTCATGCGTTGCAGTTGTTGAAGGTGGAGAACCTACAGTAATCACAAATGCAGAAGGTATGAGAACCACACCATCAGTTGTTGGCTTCGCTAAGGGCGGAGAAAGACTGGTTGGTGAAACAGCAAAAAGACAGGCAATTACAAACCCTGACAGAACAATAGCATCAATCAAGAGACACATGGGCGAAGCTTATGATGTAACAATTGATGACAAGAAATACACACCGCAGGACATCAGCGCAATGATTCTGGCAAAGCTTAAGGCTGATGCTGAAAGCTACCTGGGCGAACCCGTATCAGAAGCAGTAATTACTGTTCCTGCATACTTTACAGACAGCCAGAAACAGGCTACAAAGGATGCCGGCAAGATTGCAGGTCTGGAAGTTCTGAGAATCATCAACGAACCAACAGCGGCTTCACTGGCATACGGAATTGACAAGGCTGAACATGCACAGAAGATTCTGGTTTATGACCTTGGTGGTGGCACATTCGATGTATCAATTCTGGAATTGGGCGATGGAGTTCTGGAAGTATTGGCAACAAACGGCGACACCAAGCTGGGCGGCGACGACTTCGATGAAGCTCTGCTGAACTTCATGGCTGACAGCTTCTCACAGGAAAACGGAATTGACCTGAGAAAAGACAAGATGGCTATGCAGAGACTTAAGGAAGCTGCAGAAAAGGCCAAGAAGGAACTGTCAAGTGCACAGACCACAAACATCAATCTGCCATTCATCACAGTAAGTGAAGCAGGTCCTCTGCACATGAACATGGACATTACAAGAGCCAAGTTCGATCAGCTGACTTCACACCTGGTAGAAAGAACAATTGAGCCAATGAGAAAGGCCATGGCAGATGCTGAAGTAACAAACAATGACATCGATAAGGTTATCCTGGTTGGTGGTTCAACAAGAATCCCTGCAGTGCAGGATGCTGTTCAGAGAGTAACAGGCAAGGAACCGTTCAAGGGCATTAACCCTGACGAATGCGTAGCAATGGGTGCTGCAATTCAGGGAGGAATCCTGAAGGGCGACGAAAGCATGAATTCAGACATTCTGCTTCTGGACGTAACTCCACTTTCACTGTCAATTGAAACATTGGGCGGAGTTGCTACAAAGCTGATTGAAAGAAACACTACAATTCCTACAAAGAAGAGCCAGATCTTCTCAACAGCAGCAGACAATCAGCCTGCAGTAGACATTCACGTAATGCAGGGTGAAAGAGACATGGCAGCAGGAAATACCACACTTGGAAGATTCCAGCTTACAGGTATTCCACCTGCACCACGTGGAGTTCCACAGATTGAAGTAACATTCGATATCGACGCTAACGGCATCGTTAATGTAAGCGCAAAGGATCTGGGAACAGGCAAGTCACAGAACATTACAATCACTTCATCAACTAAGCTTTCAGATGACGAAATCAATGCTAAGGTTAAGGAAGCAGAACAGTTTGCAGAAGAAGACAGGAAGAAGAAGGAAGAAGTAGAAGTTAAGAACCAGGCAGAAACTCTGATTTACGAAACAGAAAAGAACGTCAAGGAACTTGACAGTGCACTTTCAGAAGAAGAAAAGGCAGACATTAATGGCGCTAAGGAAGCTCTACAGAGCGCACTGAATGCTAACAACATTGAGGACATCAAAGCAAAGACTGAAGAACTTACTGAAAAGTTCCACACAATTTCAGCTAAGATGTATCAGCAGGCACAGGCAGCTCAGGGAGCAGCTGGTGCAGGCCCTGACATGGGTGCAGCAGGCGGCGCAGCTCCTGGCGGCGACGACAACGTAGTTGACGCTGACTTCGAAGTGGTTGATGACGACGAAGCCAAATAAGGTGTCGGATGTTGAATCCGGAATATAATTTCGGAATTTGAACAAAAACAATTGATAAACTGGAGTGGATGGAGAAAGTGCTAAGTCGACATCCGCAACGTCGGTTCTTAGCGATTTCGAACTGCAGCTAGCTGCAAGTGAGAAAGCGGTTAGAACCGTTACGTGAGGACAGAGCGCAAGCGCTCGACGTGCACTTTCGACATCCACTTAACGTGTATATAGAGGTTATAGTTTAAATGGCAGAAAAGAGAGATTATTACGAGGTCCTGGGCCTGAAGAAGGGGGCCAGCGATGAGGAAATCAAAAAGGCTTTCAGAAAGCTTGCTATGAAGTACCATCCTGACAAAAACCCTGATAACAAGGAGGCCGAGGAAAAATTCAAGGAAATTAACGAAGCATATGCATGCCTGTCAGATCCGGAACAGAAGTCAAAGTATGACAGATTCGGACATGCAGGAGTGGACCCTAACAGCTTTGCAGGAGGATTCGGCGGAGCCGGTGGTTTTGGTGGCTTCGAAGACATATTCAACATGTTCGGCGGCGCATTTGGCGGCGGCGGTGGTTTTGGTGGCTTCGGCGGTTTCGGAGGAAGTCGTGGAAACAGAAATGTTGCAAGAAAGGGTAGCGACATTCAGAAGACCATGACAATCAGCTTTAAGGATGCTGTATTTGGAACCAAGAAAAAGATCAAGCTCACGAAGTATGTCAGGTGCAAGACCTGCGGAGGCAGCGGATCTGAACCGGGTACCCAGAAGAAGGCATGTCCAAGATGCGGTGGTACCGGAGAAATCAGAACCCAGCAGCAGACACCACTGGGAGCATTCATGAGTGTATCCCCTTGTCCTGATTGTGGAGGAAGTGGAGAAATAAACGAACATCCTTGTAAGGATTGCGGCGGCACAGGAAGGGTTAAGGATACAGTAAGCATCTCAGTTACAATTCCAGCCGGTGTTGATAACGATTCAGTAATTCCAATCAGAGGTCAGGGTGAACCGGGAATAAACGGAGGACCTGATGGTGACCTTTATATAGTTCTGAACGTTAAACCGCATAAACTCTTTGACAGAAGAGGAACTGACCTGTGGCTTGAAATACCTATTTCATTTGAACAGGCGGCTCTGGGAGACGATATTATCGTTCCAACTCTTGAAGAGAAAATCAAATACAAGGTTCCTGCAGGAACACAGCCGGGAACAGTGTTCAGACTCAAGGGAAAGGGCGTTAAATCACTTCGCTCAAACAAGAAGGGAGACCTTTACGTTAAGGTATTCCTGGAAGTGCCAACAAAGCTCAACAAGAAGCAGAAGAAGGCAGTAGAAGATATGGGTAAGGAAGTCGGAGCTGATTGCTATTCAAAGAAGACCGGCTTCATGGATTCAATTAAGGAGTTTTTCTCATAATGAGTTATACAGAATTAAAAATTCACGCAACCAAAACAGGAATAGAGGCTGTAACCAAGCTCCTCCTGGATTTTGGAATTGATCAGGTAGCCATCGATGATCCCTCGGACCTTGATGACATAATGAATAAGGAACACGAATATGACTGGGATTATGTGGACGATAATCTCAAGAATAAGGCTGACAGAGAACCAACAATTTCAGCATATTTCGAGGACAATGATGAAAACAAAAAGCTGATTTCAGAAATCAAGGTCAAGCTCATGATGCTAAAGGCGGCGGAACAGTACAGCGACTTTGGAAGAGGCATCGACCTGGGACGTCTCTATGCCGAGACAATTCCTGTACAGGATGGCTGGCAGGATGCATGGAAGGATAACTTCAAGCCTGCACAGGTAACTGACAGAATCGTTGTAAAACCTACATGGGAAGAATATGATGCAAAACCAGACCAGCTGGTTCTGGAAATAGATCCGGGCATGGCCTTTGGTACAGGTACACATGAGACTACAAGTCTTTGTATGAAAACGCTTGAGAAGTATCTAAAGCCTGAAATGAAGGTAATGGATGTTGGCTGCGGCAGCGGAATTCTGGCCATAAGTGCAGCGCTTCTGGGCTGCAGGGATATCCTGGGTATCGAAATCGATCCTGATGCGGTTAAGGTTGCACGGGAAAATGTAGAGCTAAACAAGGTGGCTGATAATGTAAAAATACAGGAAGGAGACCTGACAAAGGGGGTTAATTATAAAGCGGATATCGTTGTTGCGAATCTGATGCATAATCTGGTAATGGAGCTGGCACCAAGTGCCAGAAAACACCTTGCCAAGGAGGGCATTTTCATTTCATCAGGAATTCTGATTGAAAAGAAGGAACAGGTTGCAAAAGCAATAAAAGATGCAAAATTCGAAATCCTGGAGATTCCTGAGGATGGAGAGTGGTGTGCAATAATTGCAAAGCCTAAGAAATTTCTTGGTATTTTCTAAATGAGCAGATTTTTTACCGGCCCCGAGAATATCGGGCAGAAAACAATAATAATAGATGACAGAAATGATCTTCATCACATGATAAAGGTGCTTCGCCTTAAAGAAGGAGATGAAGTGGATGTTTCCGATACTGTTGAATGGGAATACCATGCTAAGATAACATCCCTGGAAAAGGATGAAGCTCAGCTGGAGATTCTGGATAAGCAGGCCTTTGCTGCAGAACCGGATGTGGAGGTTACTCTGTTTCAGGGAATTCCCAAGTCAGGCAAAATGGAAACTATTATCCAGAAGTGCGTGGAACTGGGAGTTCATGACATGGTTCCTGTTTTTATGGACAGAACAGTTGTGGTTGACAGGGGAAATTTCGGCAAGAAGGTTGAACGATGGAACAAGGTTTCAGCTGAAGCTGTAAAACAGTGCAGGAGGGGAATTATTCCTGAGGTTACTGATGCTGTGAAGATGGATGAAGTATATGATGCTTTCGCAGATTATGACCTGGTTCTTTTCCCATACGAGAATGAGAAGGGAAAGACAATTAAAGAAGCACTTCTCACATCAACCAATCCATTGTACGAAGAGGTAACAGGCAGCAAGCTTGAGAAAATTGCAATTATTATCGGACCTGAAGGTGGATTCTCTGACGAAGAGGCTGAGAAAATTGTGGCAGCAGGTGGCGAATCAGTTAGTCTGGGTAAGACGATTCTCAGAACTGAAACCGCCGGAATGGCAGCACTGGCAATGGTAATGTATGAACTGGAGTTATAAAATAAAAACCCGCATAATGCGGGTTTTTCTATATAGATTTTGCATGATTTGTCAGTTGTTATTTCAGACCCAGTTCCTTGGCCTTCTTCTGAGGCATTGCAATCAGGAATGGTTCTACGCCGGGTTCATCCATATCTGAGCATGCACCTTCATGCCACATATAGAAGAATCTTTCTGCACTGAATGTGTAGTATCCGTCCTGATACTGATCTGAAGTGTCATAAGGGTCAGCCAGGATAAGAACGTCATCTGATGAATTATCTTCCTGACAGGTATCGATACCGATAATTGTCTGCCAGTGACCGTCCCAGTCAATCCAGTCAACCATGATAGGAACTCCATTGTCCAGATTTTCTACACAGAAGTTTTCGAATTCCAGAAGGGCATCCCCGTCTGTCTTCTTTCCTGTAAAGTAATAGTCAGTCTGGTAGTTACACTGAGTGTACCAGCCGATTTCTTCAAAGAACTTGTTGAGACCAACAGGGTTAACGCCTTGGTTCTCGTCAGTTCCGGACATGTCAGCAATTGTCAGTTCATCGTATTTCTCGGCCAGCTTAGGATTAAACCAGTTGAGAACTGCCTGGCATGATGATGGTCCGCAGGTGTATTCTGTCGACTGTTCATATGGTGCGAAATTTGTCAGGATATGGAGCGTTCCTTCGCTTTCCATGTTGTAGTAGTCATTGATTGCGAAATAAGGTGTATCTGCATTGTCACACCATCCATCATAACTGGATGCTCCTGCTGATGTTGTGTCATATCCATCAGGATAAGGAAGCAGGTGCTTTTCCGGGCCTGCAGCAGCGCTATCGCCAGAGCCGCAGCCGGCCATGCAGAAACTGAACGCCATTACTATACAAGCGATTACTGCAAGTAACATTTTATTTTTGCTCATTGCATTGACCTCCTTTAACTGTATAAAGCAATGAATTTACAAATAAATTATACTCTCTTGTTTTAGTTAGTCAATGCAGATGTAACACAAATATGGTATAGTAATTGTATTATGAAGGTAGCATTTCACACATTAGGATGTAAGGTAAATCAATATGAAACGGAAGCCATGGCAAAGCTGTACCGTCAGCAGGGATATGAGGTTGTTGGTGAGCGTGACTTTGCCGATGTTTACGTTATAAATACGTGCACAGTAACTGCAGTTGCCGACAAGAAATCCCGTCAGTACATCAGGCGCATGAAAAAGGTTAATCCTGATGCCAGGGTTATCGTTACAGGCTGCTATGCTGAGATTTCTCCTGAAGAAGTTTCAAAAATTCAGGGGATCGATGAAATAATGACAATGGAGCAAAAACGAAACTTTGTGTCAGGTGCAAGCCCTGTGGCAAGCACAGAGAATCGTACCAGAGCCTACATAAAGGTTCAGGAGGGTTGCAACAGATTCTGTTCCTACTGTGTAATACCATATGCCAGAGGACCAATAAGAAGCAGGGAACTCGATGATATTGTCAATGAGGCAAAGGCTTTACTGGATGCGGGGTATAAGGAGCTGGTTCTTACGGGCATCAATACAGCTCAGTACGGCATGGAGAACATCAATCTATATGACGGCAGTGAAATCAGCGAAGAGATTTTTGGAATAGAGAAAGTAATTTCTGCAATAAATGATCTGGAGGGAGACTTCAGAATAAGGCTTAGTTCTCTGGAACCTGCAGTTGTTAATTCAGAATATGTAAAAAGACTGTTTAAATACGACAAACTGTGCCACCATCTGCACATGAGCGCTCAGAGCGGTTCTGATGAAATTCTCAAGGCAATGAACCGCCCTTATGACGAGCAGGGCTATTATGATCTGGTAAATACATTATTTGACTTTGATCCGTGCTACGGCATTTCTACAGATATTATTGTAGGATTTCCGGGGGAAAAAGAAAAGAATTTCGAAGACAGTATGGAACTGGTTAAAGATTGTTGCTTTTGCAAAACCCATATTTTCAAGTATTCCAGGCGGCCTATGACTAAGGCAGCTGAGATGAAGAACCAGGTTTCACCACAGGTGAAAAACGATAGGGCAGCGAGACTTGAAGAAGCTGCGGCTAAGGCAGCAGAGGGTTTTTTCGAGGTTAATCTGGCTGCAGCGGCAGAAGGAAGAACTGAAACGGTGCTGCTGGAAGAAATAGTAACGAAGAAACAGGACGGAATTGAGAAGGGATTTTTTGTAGGATACACGGGAAACTATATTAGGACATACATTCCGTGCGACGAAGGATGCGGCAAGGCCCGGGGCGTGGAACTGAAGGCAAATACCTTTGTGAAGGTGAAGCTTACGGGACTGCTGGCGGATGGAATGACTGGAGAAATAGTGGTATAATCAGTTCATAAAAATGAAAGGAGAAATCACATGAGTGACTGCTTATTCTGTAAGATAATCGATGGCGAAATTCCATCAAACAAGGTTTATGAAGACGATAAGGTTATGTGCTTCCACGATGTTGACCCACAGGCACCGGTTCATTGCCTGCTGATTCCTAAGAAACACATTGCATCAATTGATGACGTGACTGATGAAGATGCTGAGCTGCTTTCATACATGATGCTGAAGATAAAGGATATTGCGGCAGAACTTGGACTTGAAAACGGATACAGAGTTGTAATCAACTGCAAGGAGGACGGGCTTCAGACTGTTCCGCATCTGCATCTTCACATTCTGGGCAAAAGAAAGATGTCCTGGCCTCCGGGCTGATTCAGACACAAGGGGGAACTTAATTGAGAAACGTTAAAATATTATGTACGATTGGACCCGCATGTGAAGATGTGAAGACACTAGGACAGATGATAGAAGCGGGTATGGATGGCGCTCGCATCAATCTTTCCCATGGAAGTGCTGCTTCCCAGGAAAGTAAACTGAAGAATTTCGCAAGAGCCTGTGAAATCAAAAATGCCTATCACTGCAGCATCATGTTTGACATTCGAGGACCGGAAATAAGAGTGAAGGAAATCCCGGGAGGGGAGCTTTTGCTTAAGAATGGCGAACTAGTTACTCTTCATTGTGAGAATGAGGAAACAGACAGCCTCTGCGGTTATGATAATGGGGTCTACATTGGCAACACCTTGCCTGTAAATTATGCGGATCTGGCAGACCAGGTTGAAGTGGGAACCGAGATACTCATAGACGACGGAAAAATCAGACTGACAGTTGAGGATATTCATGACAGGGATATCATCTGCCATACTGAAAGGGGAGGTAGAGTTCTAAGCAGAAAGGGAGTGAATCTCCCGGACGTTAAGCTTCAGATGGATTATCTGGGTGATGACGACAAGGAAGATATTCTTTACTGTATTGAAAATAAAGTTGATTACATTGCCGGCTCCTTTATCAGAAGAGAGGCCGATGTAAAAACTCTCAGAAGTTTTCTTAATGAGAATGGAGGGTCAGATATAGGCATAATTGCAAAAATAGAAAACAAGGAAGCTGTCAGCAACATTGAAGGAATAGCAAAAGCAGCAGACCAGGTTCTTGTTGCCAGAGGAGATATGGGCGTTGAAGTGGGCATGGAAAAGGTGCCGGCCATACAGAAGCGCATTATCAGAAAGTGCAATGAACTGGGAACAGCTGTTATTATTGCAACACAACTGATTGACTCAATGACGGAAGATCCTGTACCAACCAGAGCGGAAGTGTCAGACATTGCAAATGCGGTTTACGATGGAGCAACAGATCTTCTGGTTACCGGAGAAACCGCTGCGGGAAAATATCCTGTTCAGGTGGTGAAAACGCTTGGAAGTATTATTGCTCAGGCGGAAGCGGATCTGTCCAGGTACGGCGAAGAAATACTGTAAAATATTTCTTGCATTGAGTACGTTTTGATTGTATAATGGCAACGTTGCAAGATGACCTTTGTCATACTGACAATAATATAAACACACGTCAGGAGGTGAAACAGGAATGGCACAGGTAATCGTAAGAGAAAATGAAAGCTTAGAAAGCGCTCTGAAGAGATTCAAGAGATCGTGCGCTAGAGATGGCGTTATGGCTGAAGTTAGAAAAAGAGAGCACTACGAAAAGCCAAGCGTAAAGAGAAAGAAAAAGTCTGAAGCTGCTAGAAAAAAGGCTAAGAAGTACTAAGCGAATATAAAAAAGAAACGGCATCAGTTTTGATGCCGTTTGTTTTTAGGAGGAAAAAATTATGGCATTAAAAGAAAACACCGTTAAAGAACAGGTATTGAAATTCCTGGGCTAATCTGGATAATGACAAATTTTTTGCCAACAACTAAAAAAGAAATGAAGTCACTTGGATGGGATCAGCCGGATTTTGTTCTCATCACAGGTGATGCTTATGTTGACCATCCGTCCTTTGGAACGGCAATTATCAGCAGAATTCTGGAAAGCAGAGGATACAGGGTAGCAATCCTTTCCCAGCCGGACTGGAAATCAGCAGATGATTTCAAAAGGTTCGGAAAGCCAAAACTGGGCTTTCTGATAAACGGAGGAAATGTTGATTCCATGGTCAACAATTTTTCTGTGTTTAAAAACAGAAGAAAGAAAGATGTATATTCACCGGGTGGAAAGGCCGGAAGAAGGCCTGATCGTGCGGTTATTGTATACAGCAACAGAGCCAGAGAAGCGTATAAGGATGTTCCGGTAATTCTGGGGGGACTGGAAGCAAGCCTCAGAAGGCTGGCCCATTACGATTACTGGGAGGACAAGGTTCGCCGCTCAGTCCTTCTTGATGCAAAAGCAGACCTGCTTATTTACGGAATGGGTGAAAGAGCAGTCCTGGAAATCGCAGAAGCTCTGGAGTCTGGAATTCAGGTAAAGGATATTACCTGGATCAGAGGAACCTGCACGGTAATGAAGCCATATGAAAAGGGCGGAAGCCTTTCGATTGATGAGGAGGATATTGTTCTTCCTGAATACAGCAGACTTGCTGAAACCGATATGAACGGGGAGGCAGCGGAAAGTGCAAAAGTCGCATACTGTGAAAGCTTCAGGCTTCAGTACAGGAGCAATGATGCCATTAATGGCAAAAGGTTAATCGAGAAGTATGATGAGCACACATATGTGGTTCAGAATCCTCCTCAGATGCCACTTGAGCGGCAGGAACTGGACGACATATATGCGCTTGATTATGCCAGAAACTATCATCCCTCCTATGAAAAGGATGGTGGAGTTCCTGCAATAAATGAAGTTAAGTTCAGCATAACATCCAATAGAGGCTGCTTCGGTGGCTGTGCATTTTGCGCCATCACATATCACCAGGGCCGTGAGGTCAGAAGCAGAAGCATTGACTCCATTGTCAGCGAGGCACAGCTCATGACAGAAGACAGGGAATTTAAAGGATATATTCACGATGTTGGAGGTCCAACTGCCAACTTCAGAAATCCATCCTGCAGGAAACAGCTTCAGCACGGCATGTGCGGCAGCAAGGATTGTCTTTTCCCTAAACCCTGTAGCCAGCTTGAAACGGATCACAGCGACTACATAAACCTGCTTAGGGCAGTAAGAAATGTTAAGGGAGTAAAGAAGGTTTTCGTACGCTCGGGAATAAGGTTTGATTATCTTCTGGCAGATTGGAAGAAAGGCAGAAAGGGAAGCTCCGGAGAGGAATTTCTTAATGAACTTTGTGAGCATCATGTAAGCGGTATTCTGAAGGTTGCGCCGGAACATGTCTGTCCTGTTGTTCTGAACAGAATGCACAAACCGGGAGTTGAAATTTTCGACAGATTCTGTCAGGAATATGATACAGTTAACAGGAAGTGTGGAAAGAAGCAGTACATGATTCCGTATTTCATTTCATCCCATCCGGGCAGCACTCTTGATGATGCTGTGGACCTGGCGGTATACATGAAGAACACAGGATTTGTGCCTGATCAGGTTCAGGATTTTTATCCGACACCTGGAACTCTGGCCACATGCATGTACTACACGGAAATAGATCCTTTAACAGGAAAACCGGTGTACGTGGCAAAAACAATGAAAGAGAAAAAAATGCAGAGAGCACTTATGCATTTCAATAAAAAAGAGAACAGAAAGCTAGTGGAAGAGGCACTGGAAATTACCGGCCGAAAGGATCTGTTTGATGAGCAGAATAGAGGACATAAAAAACGCTCTGGAAAAAGGTAGAGCAATATTTGAGGAAGTGATGAATCTGGATGGGGCTTTGCCTTATGCAATTGACGAACTGTATTCTCCGGGAAATCAGAAGTCAAAGGCGGAAATATCCCAGGTAAAGGGCATAGTCACTTCTGCAGATAATCTGGAGTACATGGAGTACCTGATCAAAGAGAAGAATATGGCCGGAAAGATTCAGATGATTTATGTGGATCCTCCTTTCTTCTCCAACAGCAAATATCAGGCCTCAGTGAGACTTGAATCGGATAAACTGGGGAAATCCCCGGTAATAAAGACAGGAGCCTACGATGATACCTGGGAAGACAGCCTGGAACAGTATCTTACCATGCTTACGGTTAGATTCATGTTCATGCGTGAACTGCTTTCCGATACCGGATGCATATGGGTTCATCTGGACTGGCACGGCTCTCACTACGTTAAACTTATTCTTGATGAGATATTCGGACACGATAATTTCGTAAATGAAGTGATCTGGACATATAAATCCGGAGGAGCCTCCAAGAAGAGCTTTGCAAGAAAGCATGACACTCTGCTGATGTATTCCAAGACAAAGAACTACAAATTCAATCCTATCAAGGAAAAATCATATAACAGAGATATGAAGCCTTACAGGTTTAAAGGTGTTGAGGAGTTTCAGGACGAAAAGGGCTGGTATACCATGGTTAACATGAAGGATGTATGGTCCATTGACATGGTGGGTAGAACCTCCGGTGAGCGTACAGGCTATGCTACACAGAAACCTGAAAAGCTCCTAGAAAGAATCGTGGAATCATGTACGGACGAAGGCGATATCTGTGCGGACTTTTTCGCAGGTTCAGGAACTCTGGGTGTGGTTGCGGAGAAGATGGGCAGAAGCTGGATCATGTGCGATGAAGGTAATGTGGCTATAGCAAGTCAGATTGAAAGACTCTGCAAAATAAAAAACGAAGACGGCAGCTTTTGCAGGCCATTTGCAGTGGCAAGAATCGCCCGTCATCCGGATGAGGCTGTCAGCAGACTGGTAAGATGCTCTGAGGACATGGGAGTCCTGAGAATAAGAGATTACGTTCCTGATCTTATTGCCTTAAGTGATGCAGATGAGGAGATTGCACTTGAATATCTCAAGAACGACAGTGGTGCCTGCATAAGGTTCTGGAGTGTTGACTCAAACTATGACGGCAGGGTTCACAGAGCTCATGAACTTATTGGAGGAACAGACTTCACAACACTGCCTGAAGGAAGCCTCCATGTAATAGGATACGATGTTTTTGGCAATAGATTTTGCTGGGAGAAGATAGTATAATTTCAGTATGGAAAAAAGAGTATTTAAAGAAGAAAACTACAAAATGAGCAAGTGGTCCGGCGGAAATACCAGAGAACTTGCAATTTATCCTGAAGAGGCGAAATATCTGGATAGAGATTTTATCTGGAGACTTTCAAGTGCCGATTCGAACCTTGAGGAATCATCATTCACGAGGCTTCCTGATTTTGACCGCATACTCATGGTGCTTCAGGGACAGGTTGTTCTGGCTCACGGGGATGAAAGGACCGTTAGCCTTAAAGAAGGAGAACAGGATTCCTTTGATGGTGCAATAAAGACAAAGTGCTTCGGCAAACTTGAAAAGGACTACAACCTTATCATGGTCAAGGGTTCGAAAGGCCGCATGGAAATCATTGAGCTCACGTCTGATGCAAAAGCTGTACAGCTCAGTGAAAGAAGGAAAGCCGCTGATGACAGCTGCGGAGAATGTGCTTCCTATGGGGTTTATGCCATTGATGGATATACTGTTGTATCTGTAAACGGAGAAACTTCCATGGTTACTGCTGACCAGCAGATGGTTATCAATTGTCAGCCTGGAGAAATACCCGAAATTTCACTTATGGGTGAAGGAGGATGCATATTCACTGAAGTGTTTTTTGAGAAGCAGCAGGCTGCATTTGATGAGATTCCGGAAGAAAACGCCAGCAGAAGCAATTTCGGTATGGCGATGAAGCTGTTTCTGGGTAACAACCGCTGGAGCAAACTTATGAGAAGAGAGCGTAAAAAGGGCGACTGGTATTCACCTGAACTGGTGAGGAACCTGGACAGGCTGGATAAGTTCTTTATTACAGGCATCGTTTGGATTATAGGAGTGCTGCTGTGCCTTTGCACAATGATGCTGGGGCTTTCTGCAGGAATTGTTGCGTTGCTGGTAATTGTATTTACCCTTGCTGATCTGCTTCTGATCTCACCGCTGATTTACATGCTGGCGTTGCCAAAACCCCTTAGCAGCCACATAAGAAAACCTGAAAACCTGAATGCATATGAGCAGAAGCTTTATGAAGAGCATATTACAAGGGATGTTCATCAGGATAAGCTCATGCACAAGTATAGAGACAGATCAGGAGAAACCTACAAGAATACAGGAGATTTCATAAGAAAACTGAACAAATAATGAAGTACGAACTTATAGCAACAGCCACATTCGGTCTTGAGGCGGTGGTACGACGCGAGATTGAAGGGCTGGGATATGAAATAATTAAAACTGAAGACGGCAAGGTTACTTTCGAAGGAGATGAGCGGGCAATTGTCCGCTCTAATATTTGGTTGAGAAGCGCAGACAGAGTACTGCTTAAGGTTGCGGAATTTGAGGCAAGGACCTTTGAAGAACTGTTCCAGGGAACAAAGAAAGTTGCATGGGAAAGAATCATTCCTGTTGACGGAGAATTCACGGTAACCTGTACAACTGTTAAATCACAGCTTCACAATCCGCCTGCAATTCAGAGCATTACCAAGAAGGCGGTTGTGGAAAGAATGAAAATGGCCTATGGATTTGACAGATTCAAGGAAACAGGCGCAGCCCACACAATCAAGGCTACATTTCTTAAGGACAGAGTAACTTTAACAGTAGATACAAGTGGGGAAGGACTTCACAAGAGGGGCTACCGTGTGGCAAATGTGGAAGCTCCAATGAAGGAAACTCTGGCGGCGGCTTTAGTGCAGCTTAGCTTTTTCAGACCTGGGCGCATTCTTGTGGATCCATGCTGCGGAAGCGGTACAATTCCAATTGAGGCGGCACTGATTGCCAGGAATATTGCACCGGGCTGCAACAGGGAATTTGATGCAGAAAAGTGGCATTTCATAGACAGGAATATCTGGAAGGAAGAAAGACTAAAGGCAAGAGATGGCCAGAATACTGAATCCAGATTATATGCATATGATATTAATCCCAAGGCCGTTGCAGCAGCAAAGAAGAATGCTGAGGCTGCAGGCGTAGAGGATATCATTGAATTTAAACGTGCCGATGTGAAAAGCCTGAGGGCACCAGAAGGTGAAAGAGGTATCATCATCACCAATCCGCCTTATGGAGAACGTATAGGCGAGGATGATGAGATTGATGGAATATTTAAAGTCCTGAACAGATTTGCCAGAGAAAATCCTGACTGGTCATTATTTGTAATTACCCCTGACAAGGAAGCAGAAAAAAAGATTATGGGCAGGAGGGCAGACAGACGCAGGAAGTTATATAACGGCAATATTGAAACAACCTATTATCAGTTCCACGGGGGAAAATAATCTCAAATAGTATGAATATCATTAAAATCGATAAAACTGAAAAAATTCCCGTATATGTCCAGATATACAACCAGATTCGGTCAATGATCTTCATGGGGTCAATGGCAGATGGGTATACACTTCCTTCCGAGAGAAAACTTGCGGAAGAACTTGGTGTACACAGAAATACCATTACCAGGGTTTATGCGGAACTTAAGTCAGAAGGCCTTATTGAATCTCACCAGGGAAAGGGTTATCGGGTAACCTTCTCAAGAACGGGAAAGATTGGCAAAAAAAAGAATGATGTTTACTGGGATGCGCTTCTCAGAACAGAGTTTGAAGGTTTCGCCAGTGATTTTGATGAACTGTACAGCAGAAGCTTCGAAAAGGATCTTATTTCATTTGCAGGAGGCGTTGCGGCCAGAGATATCTACCCAGCTGATGAAATAGCGGAGGCATTTGAGAAAATTCTAAAGCTGAGTATGGAAAAAGCATATTTCTATACTTCATACCAGGGAGATGCTGAACTGCGCAGAGAAATCACTTCTTTCATGGCCACCAAGGGAATAAAAGCGAACCCGTCAAATGTTCAGATTTTTGCTGAGAACAATCAGGCGTTGGACTTTATTCTCAATCTAATGCTGTCTCCGGGAGATGGGGTAATAATAGATGAAACCATGTCTGCAGACGTTTACAGAACAATTCAGCTGGCAGGCGGAAGGGTAATTAATGTGCCGTCAGATGAACACGGCATGATATGCGAAAATCTTGATATTATCATCGAGAAGACAAAGCCGAAATTCATTTACGTGGATTCAAGCTTTAATAACCCAAAGGGTACATACATGTCCATTGAAAGGAAGCAGCAGATTCTTGACTTTTCTTACAGATACAGAATTCCGATCATAGAAGAAGATGAGGGTTCTGAGCTTTATTATGAAGTTGACAGGGTTCCATCAATAAAATCCATGGACAGAGGCGAAAACGTAATATACATGTACTCGTTTTCTCTTACCATGGTTCCCGGAATTGGAGTCTCTTTTGTAATTGCAGACAGCAGAGTTGTTGAGAAACTCAGCGAAATGGTTTCCCTGAAGGTTGCCAATGCCGACTGGGCGGCACAGATGCTCATGCTGGAATATATGAAAAACGGTCTATTTATTGAAAGACTGGATACTTTCAGGCAGGAATATCGCAAAAAACGAGATCTCATGTGTGAAAAGCTGGATTTACTGGTAACTAGATATGGAATCGAATACAGAAAGCCGGAAGGGGGAGTATACCTGTGGGTTAAGCTTCCTAGCAGAATCAATGCCAGAGATCTTTTGGCCGAAACCCAGAAGAGAGGAATGACATTCATGCCGGGATATCTGTTCTTCTCATCAAAATCAATGGGAAAAAACTATCTGCGACTGAACTATTCATACCCTACAGAGGAAGGCATAGAAAAGGGCATGGATATATTGAAAGAAGCTTTGGAGAATTTACTAAGCTAGTTTGACTTTGCATAACTGGCACATAAAATACTAAATATACTGGCACTTTGATTAAACTATATGTTATTGTATATTTTATCAAGGTGCTTTTTTAGTTACCGAAAAACTTAGTCAAATGATTTAATTAAGTAAAAAAGGAGAACATAATTATGGCAGTTAATCTCAAAGGAAGAAGCTTTTTAACACTTATGGATTTCACACCGGAAGAAATCAGATACATGCTGGACCTGGCACACGATCTGAAGGCTAAGAAGAGAGCCGGCATTCTGGGCGAAACAATGAAGGGCAAGAACGTTGTACTGC
>JAKSSH010000040.1 GCA_024403155.1 Clostridia bacterium
CCCGAACGAAGCGCGCTACCAAGCTGCGCCATACTCCGAAAACAGTTATATCCTGAACATTGGTAATTCTAACACTTAGGCCGACGATTATCAACCTGCAAATAATCATGTCTTATTTCACGAAACCAATTCTTCCGGAATCAGCGGCTCCTCAGAATTCTATCTAGTCTTCTTTCCCTTTATACAACAAATATTTTCTCGATGATATGCCTTTGCCTGAATACAATCAGCCGCAATCTGTTTTTTCAATGCATCCATACCATCAAATTTCTTTTCTCCCCTGGTGTGCTTGATAAATTCAACTCGTATTTCCTTACCATAAACATCTTCATCAAAGTTGAAAATGTGGGTTTCAATATTCTTTTCATATGTACCCACCGTTGGTTTTACTCCTACGTTTGTTATGCTTGCACGCCTGACTCCGTCAATAACACATGTTGTGATATACACTCCATTAGGGGGCGTCACCATGGTGCTGTCAACAACTATATTACATGTTGGGAAACCTATTGTTCTTCCCAGCATGTTTCCTCTGACAACTTTTCCTCCTATGGAATACATTCTGCCCATAAATCTCGTGCACTCTTCCATATGTCCTTCCTGAATCAGTCCTCTGATGTATGTGCTGCTGACCACTACACCATCAATTTCAAAAGGCTCCTGCACATGGATTCCGAAACCTCTGGCAAGTCCTTCCTTCATCAGAACTTCAGGATTTCCCTGGGCTTTATATCCGAATCTGTAATTGAATCCGCAGTAAGCTTCTCTTATGTTGAATTTGTCAACAAGGATTCTGTCAATAAAATCCACCGGACTCATGTTCAATATCTCCTCAGTAAAAGGAATATTGAACATATAATCAACACCAAATGCTTCAATCAGTCTTATTTTTTCATCAGCGTACAGAATATTCTTTACCGCCGGAACATTCTTCAGAATGGTACTTGTATGATTTGAAAATGTGAAAACAGCACTTTTCAGCCCTGCCGCCTCTGCTTCCTTGACACTTCTGCTGATAATGGCCTGATGTCCCCTATGTATCCCATCAAAGTTACCCAGTGCAACAACTGTCGGTTCTATATTATTTATTTCATCCAGGCTGTTATATATTTTCATTGTCTAAATAATTTCCTATCTTTTTTCCACAAAAACCTTATCGGCTTTAAGTTTGTTTTCTTCCTTATCGTAGTATCCCGTTCCCAGGAACTCACCGGTTTCCTCCTGATATACCCTGTAGATACAGTCATACCTCCTGCCTCTGGCATTTTCGGGTATTTTCCCGGTTCCTGCTGCTCTTCCGGTTTCAAGCAGCACTTCTAAATCAGGTTTACTGATTACTTTAAGCTGACTCCACCAGATACTGTTTCCTCTACTGAAATAATCAGCTCTATCGGATGGCATTGTTACTTCACCGAAATGAATCAGCGGATAATCCGGCTTAAGAAACAGTTTCTCCAGTTCCTCTGCAGTCATAGATTTTACCTGTTCAGCTGTAACCTGAGCCTGCTCAATTGTAATATTTCCGGTGGCAGTTCTTTCTAGAGCTGTCATTGTACATCCGCATCCCAGCCTTTCACCCAGATCGCTGCATATTGTTCTAATATATGTTCCCTTGGAGCAACATACTTCAAACTCAAGCTCGCCGGACTCAATATCGATATTAATTACAGAAATATGTTTTATGTATACTTTTCTCGGTTTTATCTTATCCCTGATTTCCTGACTGATCTCCTGGTTTTTATGAGCATATTCATAAAGTCTTCTGCCTTCTATTCTTACTGCTGAATATTTTGGTGGCATCTGACTTATCGGGCCCTTAAATTTCATGAGCGCATCTGATATGATCTCTGCTGAAATATCTGATTTTTCCTTTATCTGGCTCCAGTCCTTTTCTTCAACTACCTCACCCCAGATATCCAGAGTATCTGTAATGATGCCAAGTCTGGCTTTGCATATGTAGGTTTTATAATCCAGATCCATGTATTCCATGATTCTGGTGGCCTGCCCCACGAATATAGGCAGAACACCGGTAGCCATAGGGTCAAGTGTCCCTCCGTGGCCAACCTTCTTGATACCCTTCACACCAAGAACCCTTCTGCATATGGCTACACAATCACTGGAAGTCCAGTTCTGCGGTTTGTTCAGTACCAGGATGCCATCTCTCATAAAGCTTCTTCCATTGCGCGCTTAACTGCCGTGAATACTTCTTCCATTGACATCTTAACGGTAGCGCCGGCTGCTTTTATATGTCCGCCACCACCAAAACTCTTGCATATGTCTGCCACATTGCTGTCTGTCTTAGCTCTCATGCTGATTTTAACCCCATCTTCACGCTCCTCAAGATATGCTGCCATTTCCACGCCTGCAATATCTCTCAGTTTATCGATAATCTCGTCAGCATCCTCTTTTCTTGCATCCATTTCAATCATTTCCGCGCTTGTAAGATAGCTTAAGATGCCTCTGCCCTCTGAAAATATCAGTGCCCTGTCAATGGCTCTGCTTTCGCAGAGGACTTTCTTCATGCTTCTATTCTGGTAAAGGGATGTCATTATCTGAACATGGTCAACACCCAGTTCCAGAAGGTCAGCGGCTATTCTGTGTGACTTTGAGTCTGTATTGGAATGCTTGAAGTTGCCTGTATCGGTGCTGATTCCTGTATATATAGCGTTTGCAATGTCTTTTGACAACTTAACGCCTGCTTCCTTCAGCATGTCATAGACAATTGTGCATGTGGCTGAAGCATCCTTATCAATATAGTATCTGTCACCAAATCCTGTGTCATTCTCATGATGATCAATACAGTACTTTCTTCTTCCCTTGTAGAAATAACCTACTCTGCTGTCCATTCTGTGGTCTTCGCTGCAGTCAACAGCAACGCAGATGTCAGGATTGTCTATCTGACAATCATTCATGAAGAATTCAGTATTCAGAAAATCAATGTAATCCGGAATCTTTCCTGCACATACAACACAGTTAACGCCCTGGTCTCTCAGTGCCAGGCATAGTGCTGCACATGAGCCTGTTGCATCTCCATCCGGGTTTACATGGGGAAAAAGCACAACGTTTTCTGCTGTGCTTAAATCTTCCCATAATTCTTTTAGTTCAATGTTCTTAATCATATCTCTATAATGTTTCTAAAATAGATTCTATGTGCCTTGAATGTGCCATTGAGTGGTCAATCTTGAAGATAAGCTCCGGCGTATGACGAAGCTTCATCTTCTGACCGATTTCATGTCTGATATAGCCCTTGGCCTTTTCGAAGCCCTCCAGTACGTCCTCAGCCTGCCTTTGCAGTTCTTCCTCATTCCCGGAAACTCCCAGTGGTGAGAAATATACAGTAGCATAGCTATTGTCACCGGAAACTTCTACAGCCGTAATGCTTACCATTGAATTGAGCCTTGGGTCCTTAAGTCCATGCAGAAGCATGTCGCTGATGATTCTGCGGATTTCTTCACCAATCCTTCCCTGTCTGTATCCTTTTCCCATATTAATCTCTCGCTATTTCTTCCATAGTGAAGCATTCAATAACGTCGCCTTCCTTGATGTCATTGTAGTTTTCGATGCCGATACCGCACTCGAATCCCTGTGCAACTTCCTTGGCGTCATCCTTAAACCTCTTCAGTGATGAAATTGTTCCTTCGTGAATTACGATACCATCACGAACCAGTCTGATGCTTTCGTTTCTGACAACCTTACCGTCAGTAACATATGCACCGCCAATGATTCCAACGTTAGGTACCTTAAATGTTTCTCTGATTTCTACTGTACCCAGAACTACTTCCTTATATTCAGGATCAAGCATACCCTTCATTGCGTTTTCCACATCATCGATAATGTTGTAGATTACGTTGTATGTCCTGATCTGGATACCGTCACGGTCTGCCATTCCTGTTACAGCAACGCTTGGTCTGACATTGAATCCGATAATGATTGATCCGGATGTGCCTGCCAGCATAACGTCTGATTCATTAATGGCACCTACACCTGTATGTACGATGTTAACCTTTACTTCATTATTTGACAGCTTTTCAAGAGAAGTTACTATAGCTCCTACAGAACCCTGAACATCTGCCTTGATAATCAGATTCAGTTCCTTAACTTCGCCTTCCTGAATCTGGCTGAACAGTTCTTCCAGAGTCTGGCTGGAGTTACGTGCCAGCACTTCCTGTCTTACCTTCTGCTGTCTGTTATATGCGATTTCCTTGGCCTGTGATGACTTCTTAACAGCATTGAATACGTCGCCTGCCACAGGAACATCACTAAGTCCCAGAATTTCTACTGCTGTTGCAGGACCTGCTTTCTTAAGCTTTTCACCCTTGCTGTTAGTCATGAGTCTGATCTTGCCAGAACATGTACCGGCAACAACACTCATGTCTGACTTGAGAGTACCGTTCAGTACCAGAAGTGAAGCTACAGGGCCCTTTGCCTTGTCCAGTCTTGCTTCCAGTACAGTACCA
Organism: Clostridia bacterium; assembly: GCA_024403155.1. Taxonomy (GTDB): domain Bacteria; phylum Bacillota; class Clostridia; order Peptostreptococcales; family Anaerovoracaceae; genus Lentihominibacter. The sequence continues at coordinate 4,458 of JAKSSH010000040.1, forward strand.
ACTGCCAGTCTGTCCGGATTAGCCTTAAGTTCAAGTACTTCTGCCTGCAGAAGAATCATTTCCAGCAGGTTTGTGATACCCTCACCAGTCTTTGCTGATACAGGAACTGCGATAACATCTCCGCCCCAGTCTTCAACCAGAACACCGTGATCAGCCAGATCCTTCTTAACGATATCAGGATTTGCGCCAGGCTTATCCATCTTATTGATTGCAACAATGATAGGAACACCAGCGGACTTGGCATGGCTGATTGATTCGATTGTCTGTGGTTTAACTGAGTCGTCAGCTGCAACAACCAGAACAGCAATGTCTGTAGCATGAGCACCTCTTGCTCTCATTGCTGTAAATGCTTCGTGTCCCGGGGTGTCCAGAAATACAATCTTCTGTCCGTTGATTTCAACTTCAGAAGCACCGATGTGCTGTGTAATGCCGCCGGATTCACCAGCAGTTACGTTTGTATTTCTAATAGCGTCCAGAAGTGAAGTCTTACCGTGGTCAACGTGACCCATTACAGTAATGATTGGAGGTCTGTCCTTAAGATCTTCTTCCTTATCTTCGAATGTTTCGATACCTTCTTCTTCCAGATATTCTTCTTCCTCATCAATTGAACCAATTGCAATCTTGATTCCCATTTCGTCAGCCAGAAGCTGTACTGTATCTTCATCAAGATTCTGATTCTGGTTAGCCATTACGCCCATCTTCATGAGAGTCATGATGGTCTGTGAAAGAGTTGTCTTTGTCTGTTCAACAAAACCTGCAACAGTGATTGGACAGTTAATTAGAACAGTTCCTGCTTCGAGTTCAACTTCAGGCACTTCAGGCTCTTCAACCTTAGGTCTGTTCTGATGTCTCTTCTTTCTTTCCTGCTTTTCCAGTGACTTAGGAGCAGGCTTTCCAGCCTTTCTTCCACCTCTTTCAAGTCTTGAGTACTTATCTCTTTCCTTGTCTCTATCTCTTTCCTTGCCCTTCTTGCTGTGAGTGGAGGTCTTAGCAGATGAAGGTGCATCGGATCTGTCTGTATCAGCTGCCTTACGGGATGGACGAGCCGGCTTTTCGGAGGATCTTGCCGGTTTTTCTGCTGATTTGGCAGATTTTTTAGCTGCAGCCTTTCTCTTTTCGGCTGCTTCCTTTTCTTCACGCTTAACGTCTTCTGCTTTCTTAACGATTTTAATTCTGCTTCTTGTTTTTTCTTCAGGCTTTTCTATAGGCTTTTCTGCAGGCTTTTCTGAAGTTTTTGCCTTTGTCTCTGCCTTTGCCTTAACTTCTGAAGCCTTCATTTCCACCTTCTTGGCTGCTGCAGATACCTTGTCTGCTGCTCCGGCAACTTTTGATGCCGCGCCTTCAGTAGCCTCAGCAACCTTTGTGCTGATGAGTTCCTTCTTTGCTTCAGCTTCAGCCTTTTCCTTGGCAATTCTTTCTTCCAGTTTTGCCTTTGAAACCTTAGGAGCACCAACCGGAGGTTTAGCTCTTCCTTCTACTTCTTTTGATACTACAGGCTTGCCCACTGGTGCCTTGGCTGCAGCAGTCTTTGAAGCTTCTGTAGCTGCTTTCTTTACCGGTGCCTTTTTCTTTTCAGGCATCTTAATATTGGCAGCCTTTACGGTTACCTTAGGTTCTACATCTTTCTTTTCTGTTTCTGTCTTCTTTGCAGTGCTTCTCTTTGCCACCTTAGTCTCAGCCTTGTTGCTGGCTCTGAGAATGGTGTTCTTCACTGCCGCTGCATCCATTTCAGATATTTCGTCTCCCACCTTGGAAGCCTCAACACCCATGGCTTTAGCTTTCTTCAGCACTTCTGTGCCTGTCATTTTAAGTTCTGCTGCTAAATCTTTTATCTTCATACGCACATCCTCCTTTATGCTATGATTTTATTTCCCCGGTTTCCCTGAGGATTGAACTGGCAAAGCCTTCATCAAGTATTGCAAACACGCTTCTGCCCTCTGCTCCCGTTGCATGAGACAGTTCATCGATGGTACCGTACTTAATGTATTCAAGGCCCGCTTTTCTTATCTCTTTCATGATTTTCTTTTCGCTGCCTTCTGATATGTCTTCCGCCAACATCATGAGTTTCACCTTTCCACGGTTGATATTGAATGTGCAGGTGTTTACTCCAGATACCAGGTTTCCGGATTTTTTTGCAAAACCCAGAAGGCTGAGAACTTTATTCTTCATACGATTTAAGCTCCTGGAAAATCCTATCCATCTCATCCTTGCTAACTTCAACCTGAAGGCTTCTTGTGATGGCATTTTTCTTCCTGGCTTTTTCCATGCATTCACTGCTTTTGCACAGATACACGCCTCTGCCCTTTGCCTTACCGGTAGGATCAACCGTCAATTTACCCTCATACCAGGCAATTCTGATGAGATCGTTTTTGTTTTTCGACTCCATACATCCTATACAGCGACGCATTGGATTCTTCTTATTTTTCATCTTCGGCTTCCTCTTTGACAGCTTCTTCAGCCTCTTCGGCTTCCTCTTCTGTCTCTTCCTCAGCTTCCTCTATATATTCTTCTTCGTAGTACTCGTCATCATCATAGTACTCGTCATCTTCGTACTCTTCGTCTTCGCCGAAATACTGAGTATGACTCTTGATGTCAATCTTCCATCCGCAAAGTCTTGCAGCCAGTCTTACATTCTGACCTTCCTTGCCGATTGCCAGTGAAAGCTGATAATCAGGAACTACAACTGTTGCTGCACGTTCTTCTTCATCGATCATAACTTCCTCAACCTTGGCTGGGCTTAATACGTTGCTGATGAGAACTGCCGGATCTTCATCCCATGTAGTGATGTCAATCTTTTCTCCCCAAAGCTCATCAACGATATTTCTAACTCTGCTACCGTTCTGACCAACGCATGCTCCTACCGGATCGATGTCTTCGTCTTCAGTGTAAACAGCAATCTTTGTTCTGGAACCTGCTTCTCTGGCAATGCTCTTTATTACGACGTCGCCGTCTTCGATTTCAGGAACTTCCAGTTCGAACAGCCTTTCAACAAATCCAGGATGAGTCCTTGAAAGGAAAATCTGAGGTCCCTTGGCGCTCTTTCTTACATCCATAATGTAAGCCTTGATTCTGTCGTTAACCTTGTATCTTTCTCCTGCGGCTCTTTCTCCTTTAACGAGAATACCTTCTGTATTTCCGATGTTTACAAAGATTGTCTGGTTACTGATTCTCTGAACGATACCTGTAATAAGGTCGCCCTGTCGTGAAATGTAGTTGTCAAATACCATTCCTCTTTCAGCTTCTCTCAGTCTCTGAACAACTACCTGCTTGGCAGTCTGCGCAGCGATTCTTCCGAAGTCTCTAGGAGTGACCTGATATTCAACCACGTCATCCACCTGATATCTTGGGTCGATTTCCAGAGCCTCTTCAAGAGAGATTTCAGTTGAGTCATCTTCAACTTCTTCAACTACATTTTTCTGCATGAGAACTTCAACTTCGCCTGTGTTCTCATTCATTTCAACTCTTACGTTGGCAGCAGTTCCGTAGTTCTTCTTGTAGGCTGAAACCAGTGCAGACTCAATAGCCTCCATGATTACTTCCTTGGGAATGCCCTTTTCGCTAACCAGATCATTGATTGCATTCATAAATTCACTCATTTTCTTTATCCTCCATATTCAGAAAACAATTTAATCTCAAAATATAACCGCCAGGTTTGACTTTGCGATATCAGCAAGGTTAAGGCTCCAGTTCCTGCCGTCCTGGTCTGATACAGTAACCAGGTAATCATCTTCACCTGACTTAAAGTCTTTCAGAACACCTGTGATGTTCTTCTGACCATCCATAGCCTTGTACAGCTTAACCTCTATCTCCTGACCGATATATCTTTCATAGTGTTCAGGTTTCACAAGAGCTCTGTCCATACCCGGAGAACTTACTTCAAGTAAATAGTTCTGCTCGATTGGATCCTCCTGATCAAGCTTTTCACTCAGAAATCTGCTGACCTTTTCGCAATCCTCAGTTCCCACATAGACCGGTTCTCCATCCTCACCTGTGCCTTCAGCCAAATCGATGAAAACCCTCAGGAACCAGTCTCTGCCTTCTTTAACGAACTCCGCATTATAAAGTTCGTAGCCGTTTTCCCTGAGAAAATCCGAAGCCAGTTCAGACACGATATCCGTTATTTTCTTCTTTGCCATTACATGCCCCTTGTTAATGCCATAAAATAAGAGTGAGCTCGGTGCTCACTCCAACTATAACTTATATTTAAACCTTGATTAGAATAACACAAAACCCTTGGAAATGCAAGGGCTTTAGCGAATTGTGAATATTTTTTACATTATGCTAAATAATTCATTAGCCCACGGCATCCTTCGATGATAGCATCATATGTTTCGTCGAAATTATCCGTATACCATGGATCAGGAACATCTTCGTCTTTTCCTGCGAAGCTCATAAGTTTGAATACCTTGTGTTCAGGGTCTCCGTCACAGATTTCATTTATTGCTGCAATGTTCTTCTCATCCATGCAAACTATCATATCAGCCTCTTCATAGTTTTCTTTTGTCAGAAGCTTTGACTGGTAGTTTTCAACCGGAATTCCGTACTCCTCAAGCACTTTAACTGTGCCTTCATGAACTTCCATTCCCACGGCACCTTCAAAAACTCCTGCCGAGTCTATTTCTATCTGATTGTCAAGGCCTTTGCGTCTTATTATGTTTCGCATTATGAACTGTGCCATTGTTGATCTGCACACATTTGCAAAACATACAAAAAATATTTTTTTCTTTACTGGTTCGCCCATTATATAATGCCTGCTTCCTGAGCCTGTCTGTAGAAACGTTCTGCAGATGTAATGTTTCTAGGCTTATCTCCATTTAATTTGTCATACAACCTTTTAAGCCCTGCTACTCCAAATCCATTCTTCAGAATGTACGCAATACAAAGATTCTGAATTCCTACGCTGCTTGAAAGGATATCAATATCCTTCCCTCCAAGCTGATACTTGGCCAGTCTGAATGCATCCTCTTCGTTTTCTTTTCTGAATTTCTCAATGTCCCCCAGATTCTTAAAACCGAAGTCCTTCATGATTTCAAGATAATAGTATGGATTTATTTCATTTAAATAAATTCTCTACTCGTGTGT
>JAKSSH010000041.1 GCA_024403155.1 Clostridia bacterium
GTTGCTTCATCATTCTCTCTCAGATACTTCATTGCTTCTTCTACCTGATCTTCTGCCAGAGGAATCTGATCAAAGCTTTCAGGATCCATGAAGTAATAGAGTTCACCATCTGAATAAAGGTACTGCATTGTTTTTGTTTCAATGTGAGCCTTCGGGAACTTGGCATCAGGGTTGAATGATTCTTCCTTGATTGCTCCTGTAAGGATGTTCTTATGCTTAGTTCTTACAAAAGCTGCGCCTTTACCTGGCTTTACGTGCTGGAAATCGATAACTACATGCGGATCGCCATCAATTTCAAACGTCATACCTTTTCTGAAATCACCTGCGTAAATCATAAAAATTATACCTCTCTAATATTATAAAATTATTAAATCTTTAACTGAATTAGTTGCGTTAATTATACCAAATTCGGTTATAATTGCCAAGTCCTCAATGCGAACACCGAACTTTTCCGGAATATATATTCCGGGCTCAATTGTAACAGCCATATTCTCTGCCAGAATATCCTCGCTATTGGTTGCGAGCCTTGGAGCTTCGTGCACTTCCCTGCCAACTCCATGACCGGTTGTATGAATGAAATACTCACCATATCCTGCATCTGTAATAATGTCTCTGGCTGCCTTATCCGCATCAAAACATGTGACACCTGCCTTGCAGATATCCAGGGATGCAAGCTGTGCTTTAAGCACCACATCATAGACCTGCTTTTGCTCCTGGCTAAGATAGCCTATTCCCACCGTTCTGGTCATATCCCCGCAGAAACCATGATAGATTCCTCCGAAATCCATTGTAAGCAGGTCGCCTTCCATAATAACCTTATCGGAAGGCACTCCGTGAGGCTGATTTGTATTAACTCCTGAAACACAGATGGTTTCGAAAGCCAGTCCTTCAGCTCCCAAGGCAAACAGTGTCTTTTCTATTTCATCTGCAACCTGTTTCTCTGTCATTCCTGCCCTGATATAACCAAGTATATGTTCAAAGCATTTATCTCCTATGGCCTCTGCCTTGAGAATCTTAATAATCTCATCGGGACTTTTTATCATATTGTCTCTGTTCAGATTCTCACCCATACTACTGCATGTTTCCTACATCGCCCATGGGACCAACGCCAAAGTCTGCAACGTCACCAATAATCTTATAAACATCAGACATCATCTGTGAGAATCTCATCTGATTCTGGAAATACTGGCTTGTAAGAGGATCCTGCATTAGGACAGCACTAAGCTGCTGTAGTCTTGCGAATTCTTCCTGATTAAGTTCCTGTCCCATCATCTGGGAAGCCTGGAACTCAAACTGCTTCTTCATAAAGTCTTTGATTGCAGCATCAAGTTCAGGATTATCTTCAACCTTTTTTCTCACTTCATTAAACTGCTTGCATTCTTCTGATTCTTTAATTGCAGTAGCAAGCTGGTGCGCCTGATCATAAACGTTCATACTGTATTCCTTTCTTTCTTAAACTTCCATGAAAATCGGAAGAATTATTGGACTTCTTTCTGTCTTGCCATATATATACTTTCTTAAACCTTCTCTTACAGCAGTCTTAATACCGTTCCAATCCTTCATGTTTTTGGCAAGGCAATCTATAATGATTGATTCAGCTCTTTCGCATGCCGCATCAATCAGATCTTCATTTTCTCTAACATAAACAAAACCTCTGGAAATGATATCAGGACCGGATACAATCATGCCGGCTTTTTTGTCTATGGAAGCCACAACGATAATTAGTCCGGACTCACTGAGAAGTTTTCTGTCCCTTAATACGATGTTACCAACATCACCAACGCCAAGACCGTCAACAAAAATTCCATGTGCTTCAGCAACTTTTTCCTGTTTGCTTGCACCCTTTGCTGACAGTGTAAGCTGATCTCCGTTATTAAGAATGAAAATGTTCTCTCTTGGCATTCCCAGTTCGTTTGCCAGATCTGCATGGGTCTGGAGATGTCTGGCTTCACCGTGAACAGGCATGAAATATTTTGGCCTGATAAGAGAGTGCATTAGTTTCAACTCTTCCTTACATGCGTGACCGGAAACATGAGTTTCAGCAATATCTGAATAAATAACCTCGGCACCCTTTGCTACCAGCTGATTTACTACATTAGCCACTGTTAATTCATTGCCCGGTACAGGTGTTGAGGACAGGATTACCATGTCGTTTGACTTGATATTAACTGCCTTATGGTCATTCGAAGCCATTCTTGCAAGAGCTGACATCGGTTCACCCTGACTTCCTGTTGTAATAACAACAAGTTCCTTATCAGGAATGTTACCTGCTTTGTTAAGGTCAATGAGCTTACTGTCAGGAATCTTGATATATCCAAGTTCTCTGGCCAGATCCACTACATTTATCATGCTTCTTCCTGAAATGGCAACCTTTCGTCCGCACTGCAGAGCAATGTCTATAATCTTCTGGATTCTGTGAACATTTGAAGAGAAAGTTGCAATTATTATTCTCTTATTTGATCTTCTGAAAATACCATCCAGAGTTTCACCTACAACCTTCTCGGAGTGGGTATATCCTTCTCTGACAACATTTGGGCTGTCAGCCATCAGAAGCATTACACCGTCTGAACCAATCTGTGCCAGTCGGGAAGAATCAATAGGATTTCCATCAACCGGAGTATAGTCGATTTTGAAATCTCCTGTATGGAAAACCCGACCTGCAGGTGTCTTGATACTGTAGCATACGGAGTCAGCAATTGAATGTGTAATTCTTATAGGCTCAATTGTGAAATGCCTTCCTACACGGAATTCCTTACCCGCCTGAATTGTATGAAAATCTCCTCTGATGCCATGTTCCTTAAGCTTGTTTTCAATCAGACCCAGTGGGAACTTTAATCCGTAAATTGGAATATTAAGTTCCTGAAGAAGATAAGGTATTGCACCTATGTGATCCTCATGTCCGTGTGTAATGATAAGCCCTTTTATTTTCTTATCGGAATTAACAAGATAATCGAAATCAGGTATTACCTTGTCAATACCGAACATGTCATCATCAGGAAATGACAGTCCACAGTCAATCAGCAGAACCTCATTATTGTATTCAATGGCTGTCATATTCTTGCCGATTTCACCAAGTCCTCCAAGAGGAATGACCTTAACCTCAGGCACCGGCTTTTTAGCCTGCTGCTTAGCTTTTTTTGGCTGTTTTTTTGGTGCGGATTTTGACTTCCTCGTATCAGTCTTTTTTTCTGAATCGGCTTTTTTATTTGGCTGACTTTTGTTCTTCCTTTTTATTTGTTTTTTCTCTTTATCTCCCATTAAATTCCTTTCCGGAATCTTAACCTTTTACAACAATGTTGATAAGTCTGCCCGGAACAGCAATAATCTTTACAACATTTCTGCCTGCGGTAAGTTCCTTTATCTTTTCATTTTCCTCAGCGATTTTCATCATGTCTTCTCTTGATGCTCCGCCTGGAATATTGATTTTTTCTTTGTTCTTTCCGTTGATCTGTACAACGATTTCCACTTCATCCTTTACAAGAGCTGCCTTGTCATATGATGGCCAGGCCTGCTGGTGAACTGAACCTTCGTATCCAAGGTTTTCCCATAGCTCATCACAGATATGTGGAACAAACGGAGCCATCAGGATGATGATAGTCTTTATAATTGTGCTGAACAGAGCTTCATTCATTTCGCCCTCTTTATACTTGTAAAGTTCATTTACAAGTTCCATAACAGCACTGATTGCAGTATTAAAATTGAATCTTTCATCAATGTCATTTGTTACTCTTCTGATTGTGTCATTGAATACAAGATTAAGCTTCTTGTCTGCATCGTTTTTAACTTCGTATTCACCAGGACAGTTGCTGTATTTTTCAGTAAACTCATATGCCAGTCTCCATATTCTGTTCAGAAATCTGAAGCAGCCTTCTACGCCCTGATCTGACCAGTCAAGTTCTCTTTCCGGAGGAGCAGCAAACAGAATGAACAGTCTGGCTGTATCAGCACCGTATTTATCAATTATTTCAGCAGGGCTGACAACATTACCAAGTGACTTGCTCATCTTAGCTTTGATATAATTCCCTTCACTGTCTTCATATCCCTTGATAACCATACCCTGTGTAAGCAGATTCTTGAACGGTTCATCATTCTTAACAAGACCAAGATCATGAAGTGCCATCTGGAAAAATCTCGCATACATCAGATGCATGATTGCATGTTCAACTCCGCCGATATACTGGTCAACATTCATCCAGTAATCAACCTTTTCCTTTGAGAAAGCTTCATTTTCATTTCTGGCATCACAGTATCTCAGGAAGTACCATGATGAATCCAGGAATGTATCCATGGTATCTACTTCTCTCTTTGCAGGTTTTCCGCATACAGGACATACTGTGTCTACAAAAGTCTTGCTTGTTACGATTGGAGATTCACCTTTGCCTGTAAATTCAACGTCAGTTGGAAGCATTACAGGAAGGTTTTCCTCCTTTTCAGGTACCCAGCCGCAATCATCACAGTAAATCATAGGGATTGGAGTTCCCCAGTATCTCTGACGGGAAATCAGCCAGTCTCTAAGTCTGTAGTTAATAGTCTTTCTGCCGATTCCTCTTTCGTCAGCAACTTCAGCAATCTTCTGGATTGCATCCTTGTTGTTCATGCCTGTAAATTCACCTGAATTAATAACCGTACCTTCAGCAGCACAGGCTTCCTTAAGATTGTTCAGATCAATATCAGGGTTATGTGGATCGATAACAGGAATTATCTCCAGATTAAACTTTGTAGCAAAGTCAAAGTCACGCTGATCATGAGCAGGTACGCCCATAACAGCACCTGTACCATAACCCATGAGTACATAGTCTGCTATGAATATAGGCATTTCTTTGCCTGTGAAAGGATTGATTGCATATTTCCCGATAAACTGACCTGTTTTCTCGTTTGTTGTTGACGTTCTGTCGATTTCACTCATGTGAGCGCATTTTTCAATATATTCCTTGGCAGGAGCTTCATATTCTGTCCCCTTTACCATGTCAAGAACTGATGGATATTCAGGTGCCAATACCATGAATGTAGTTCCGTAGATTGTATCAACACGTGTAGTAAATACAGTCAGAGTTTCATCATAATCCTTAACCTTGAAGTCAACTTCAGCACCGTGTGACTTGCCGATCCAGTTTCTCTGCATGATTTTAACCTTTTCAGGCCATCCATCCAGTTTTCCGTTATCAAGATTTTCCAGAAGATGTTCAGCGTAATCAGTAATCTTGAAGTACCACTGTGAGAGGTTCTTCTTGCCTACAGCTGTTCCGCATCTTTCACAACATCCGTCAACTACCTGTTCGTTTGCCAGTACTGTCTGACAGCTTGGACACCAGTTAACAGGGTTTTCCTTCTTGTATGCCAGTCCCTTCTTGTAGAACTGAATGAAAATCCACTGCATCCACTTGTAATAATCAGGATGACATGTGGCGCATTCTCTTCCCCAGTCATATGAAAGACCCAGCTCCTTGAGCTGTTCTTCCATTTCATGAATATTAGACCAGGTCCATTCAGCAGGTGGTGTACCGTTTTTGATGGCTGCATTTTCTGCCGGAAGACCGAAGCCGTCAAATCCCATAGGATGAATTACATTGAATCCGTTCATTTTCTTGAATCTGGCAACAACATCTCCTATAGAATAGTTCCTAACGTGTCCCATGTGCAGCTTACCTGATGGATATGGAAACATTTCAAGAACGTAGTATTTCTCCTTGTCAGGATCCTCTGCTACCTTAAATGCATCGGTATCAGCCCAATGCTTCTGCCATTTTTTCTCGATTTCACTGAAATTATATCTTTCCTGCATTTTATCCTCCAACTATTCAACTTCTGTGAGCTCACAGTCGCCCCAGATTTTTTCAATGTTATATTTTTCTCTCATCTCCTGAGTCATTACATTAACTACCACATCACCGTAATCCATAAGAATCCAACCTGATGTTTTTCTTCCTTCAACGCTCTTGGGGAAAACACCCTGGGGTTCCATGAAGTCCTCAACGCTTTCAACAAGTGATGCTACCTGTCTGTCACTTCCACCGGAAGACAGTACGAAATAGTCAGCAAAACTTGCCTTTGGTGAAATATCAATTACTGCAACATCAATTCCTTTCTTGTCGCTGAGAACCTTAGCAATTGCATCGGCTAATTCTCTTTGTTCGTTCATTCTAATTTCTCCTTAATATCGCTATAGGCGCATTCTGTATCTGCGTCCAGGTATTCGTTTCTCGATTTCACATATGTGATAGTTTTTGACAGAGATGCAAGACACCCTTCATCAAGGCTTGCTTTTGCCTTTGCGCGTATATTATCCACTTCTGGATATGCACGCCCGGGTTCAATGGCATCCGCCAGAAAAATGATCTTTTCGAGCTTGCTCATTCCTGCTCTTCCGGTTGTGTGATATGAGATGGCATTCAGAATATCTTCGTCTTCAATTCCGAATTCCATTCTGGCCATTTCTCTGCCAATCTTTCCGTGAGCAAGATTTATGTTGCTGGCATATCTGTCGTCAAGTCCCAGATTTCTCACATACATTTTCAATGCCATTTCATTAATGTTTCTTGCCATGTCATGAAGCAGTGCTGCAATCTCCGCCTTCTGAAGATCAACGCCCTCCTGCTCAGCCATTTCCACAGCCAGATCTCTGACTCTCAATGTATGTCTGTATCTTTTTTCCTTGAGGCTTGCTTTCAGATACTCGTCTATTCTGTTTAAGAGATTGTTATAGTCTGTATAGCCCATGTTGAATTATATACCTTTCCACCGGAGCAGGAACAAGGCCTTCAATTGACTTTCCCTGTGCCAATCTATCTCTTATTTCCGTTGATGAAACATCAAACTGTCTGTTATTGATTACTATTATTTCGGTATTGAACCTGTCCTGAATTCGCTTAATGGCAGCCTCCAGTTCATTGTGTCTGTAGCCGGGTCTGTCCCCTCCAACAATGAAAGAATAGTTTTCAAGTATTTCGTCTGCGTTCATCCAGGTATCCACCTTGAGAAAACTGTCGCTTCCGCAGATGAAATAGAGCTGCGCATCAGGATTCTTTTCCTGCATTCTTCTAAGTGTCAGATATGAATATGACACACCTTCATTATCAAGTTCATCTCTTGAAACCGTAATGTAATCATTCTGACTGGCTACAAGGGCCAGCATCTGAAACCTGTCTTCACCGGATTCTGTTTTCTTTTCCTGCTTGAAAGGCTGTATCTTTGCCGGAATCATAATTACTTCATCCAGTCCGGCCTGAGCAACAGCATCCTCTGCCAATCCCATATGTCCATTATGTACCGGATCAAATGTTCCGCCAAAAATTCCTATCCTTCTCATTTTCTCAACTGAATTCCCAGCTCCTCAAGCTGCTCTTCATCAACAACGCCAGGCGCTTCACTTACCATGCACTGTGCGTTCTGATTCTTAGGAAATGCGATTACCTCTCTGATGGATTTTTCTCCAGTAAGAAGCATTACCAGACGGTCAAGGCCATATGCCAGTCCGCCGTGAGGTGGTGCACCATACTTGAAGGCTTCAACCAGGAATCCAAACTTTTCATTAATTTCTTCCTGCTGCATGTTAAGTGCCTTGAACATGTCTTCCTGCATTTCCTGGTCGTGAATTCTAATGCTTCCGCCACCAAGTTCAACACCGTTAAGTACGATGTCATATGCGTTTGCAAGACATGAATGAGGATCTGTTTTCAGAAGCTCAGCATGTTCTGCCTTTGGTGAAGTGAACGGATGATGCATTGCTGACCATCTGTCTTCCTTCTCGTCATATTCAAACAGTGGGAAATCCACAACCCACAGGAAATTGAACTGATTGTCATCCAGAAGTCCAAGTTCTCCTGCAATATGTCTTCTCAGGAAGCCAAGACTGTCAAATACAACCTTGTTGCTGTCTGAAATAATCAGAATCAGGTCGCCAGATTTTGCTCCTAAACCCTCTGCAATATCTGCCAGCTGCTCAGGAGTAAAGAACTTGTTTACTGATGAAGATACTCCATCTTCAGCAACCTTCATCCATACCATTCCCCTGGCGCCGTAACTCTTAACGGCTTCTGTCAGCTTGTCAATCTTCTTTCTGGTATAGCTTTCTGCTGCTCCTTCAACGCAAATCGCTCTAACGCTTCCTCCTGCTGCAATAGCATCAGTAAATACCTTGAATTCGCAGTTTTTAACTTTATCCGTGATATCCTGCAGCTCATAACCAAATCTTGTATCAGGCTTGTCGCTGCCGTATCTTGTCATGGCTTCTTCCCATGTCATTCTAGGGAATGGAGTTTCAATATCAATACCCTTCATTTCCTTCATGACTCTCTTAAGGAAGCCTTCCTGGATCTCAATAACATCATCCACTTCCACAAATGACATTTCCAGGTCAATCTGAGTGAACTCGGGCTGTCTGTCAGCTCTCAGGTCTTCGTCTCTGAAGCACTTGACAATCTGGAAGTATCTATCTGTACCGCCAACCATGAGAAGCTGCTTGAAAGTCTGTGGTGACTGAGGAAGTGCATAGAAATGTCCAAGATTTACTCTGCTTGGCACCAGATAGTCTCTGGCACCTTCAGGAGTTGACTTAATAAGCATAGGAGTTTCCACTTCTGTGAATCCACATTCAGCATAATAGTTTCTGGCCAGTGTGGTCAGCTTGGCTCTAAATGTGAGGTTGTCCTGCATCTTCTTCTTTCTCAGATCCAGATATCTGTACTTCAGTCTGAGATTATCATCTACATTGTCGTCATCCTTAATGTAGATTGGCGGAGTATCTGATGTGGAATATATAATCAGATCATCTGCAATAATTTCCACGTCACCTGTAGGCATATCGGGGTTCTTCGATTCTCTTTCTACAACCTTTCCCTTAACACCTACAACATATTCGCTTCTCAGGGTGTCTGCTTTTGCAAAAAGTTCTTCAGGTATCTCATCATTGAATACAACCTGAGAGATGCCTGTCTTATCTCTTACATCACAGAAAATAAGTCCGCCAAGATTTCTTCTTTTCTGAATCCAACCGTTCAGAACAACGTTTTCACCTATATTTTCACTTCTTAAATCCCCACACATGTGAGTTCTCTTATAAATCAT
>JAKSSH010000042.1 GCA_024403155.1 Clostridia bacterium
GAAGACGTAATAAAATTCTGCAGCGGCGTGGCAAAAAAACTGCACTATGACGAACTCACTTTCCTCACAGGAGATATTGCAGATTACAAGGCGGACGAAAGGCCTGACGGCAGACCTGCCGCTGACATGGTGGTTACCCTTCACGCCTGCGATACCGCAACGGATTATGCTCTTATAAATGCAACTCGCTGGGGCAGCAGTGTAATACTTTCTGTTCCATGCTGTCAGCACGAACTGTTCTCACAGATAACAGAGCCTGTAAACGACCCGATGCTGAAGCACGGCATAATCAAGGACAAGTTCACTGAACTTCTCACTGATGCCCTTAGAGGTCTTAAGCTTGAAGCTGCCGGTTACGATGTAAACATGATTGAATTCACATCCCTTGAGCACACTTCCAAGAATATCATGATCAAGGCAATCCGCACCGCAGCAGATGGCAAAAAAACAGCTGCAATGAAAAAGGCTTCATCCGAATATGAAGCCCTTAAGAAATTCTATAATGTAAATCCTACAATCGACAGCCTCTAGCAGGCTGTCTTTTTTCTAAAGTCCCATAACAAGAGGCACTCCAGCAGATGTTACAAGACACATGAGAAGGCCTGTAGCGAATGAATAAATAACGGTATCGGGACGACAGGAACGTTCCACTATAGGCATGCAGACATCCATTGCTGCTACCCCGGGAAATCCTGCTGTCTCCAGGTACCCTATTTTTTTTGCAACAACGGGAATAAGTATAATGGCTGCCGTTTCCCTGATTACGTTATGCATGAAGGAAACCGCACTGGCTATCATATACTGTTGCCCTGCTCCTGCAATTACAACAGGGGCATAGGTGTACCATCCGAATCCGATACTGATGGCCGTTCCTTCCTTAATAGAAAATCCCATTAACATGCAAGATGCAGTACCCAGAATTATTGTGCCTATTACTGCAACAACCGGGAAGATTACTACTTTTATTCCCGCTTCCTTAAGATAACTGATAACTGTGCCGCTTGCTCCAAGGTCAAAGCCTACGAAGAAAAGCAGTATTGTGATAAGCACCACCAGCGCAATATAGGACGTCGAATCAAATGATTCAAGATACATGCTTAAAGGTCCTGACAGGACAAATACCCCCAGAACCATACCTATTGCAACAACCGTCAGAATGATGATTGTGCTTTTCAGCTCGACGCTGTTTGACTCCTCTTCATCTGCCTTCACTCCTCCGGCAGTTTCCAGCTGCTTTTTCGTATTTCCATATCTGTCCATTCCAAGAATCTTTCTGGTTATGGTAATTGCACCAATACTTCCCGCCACGGCAAATATTGTAACAACCAGTGACTTCAGCCCTATGATTCCCAGGTTAGATGTAATCTGTTCATTTACGCCCATTCTAAGACCCATAATAAGACAGAGGATGTATATGCATATCATCAGTACAGGCTGCACCCATGAAAAGGACATTCCCTTTTTACGGCTGCGGTCAGCAATTATGTATCCAATTATCATAAAGCTCCAGTAGAGAATCAGAAGTTTCATTCTTTAATCCTCCAGTCAATTGGTTCTATTCCGTCAGCTTCAAGGAGTTCGTTTGTTTTAGAGAAATATTTTCCTCCCCAGAATCCGTTATGTGCAGACAGCGGACTTGGATGTGCACCGGTAATTATATGATGGTGAGGTGCAGTAATCAGGGCTGCTTTTGCTTTTGCATTGGCACCCCACAGAATGAATACGATAGGCTCCTGCCTCTCGTTAAGCAGTTCTATCACACGATCCGTAAAGATCTCCCAGCCCTTTCCTTTATGGGAGTTAGCTTCGTGTTCACGAACGGTCAGTACTGCATTCAAAAGCAGTACGCCCTGTTCTGCCCACTGTGTCAGATTGCCCTGAGACGGAGGCTGAATTCCTAGATCCGCTTTTAGTTCCTTGAAGATGTTCACAAGGCTCGGCGGCAGTTTTACATCCTTCTCCACGCTAAAACATAGACCGTGTGCCTGTCCCGGTTCATGGTAAGGATCCTGCCCGATGATAACAGCCTTCACCTTGTCATAAGGTGTGGTCTGGAGCGCATTAAAAATATGGTACATGTCCGGATAAATCCTGTGTGTGCCATACTCTTCCTTCAGAAACTCTCTGAGCTTCACGTAATATTCCTTCTGGAATTCACCTTCCAGAACCTTGTCCCAATTGTTTCCTATCTTCACCATAGATACAGTATAACACTAATATGCTGTTTGCAAAACCAGTACCTATCGCTATATAATATTCCTATGAAAAAAGTCTATATATCCCGCCATGCCGGACGGCCATTGCTTGAATTTCTGGTTCAGCAGGGCTATGAAATAAACACAGTAACTGAATACGGAATAATCAATCAGTTCACTACTGATATAGATAAAACGCTGGGTCTTATTAAGAATGAGGATGGTTCTTTAAGTTCAACAAGGTCTATTCACGTTGACAGACGCATTGCCACCCATGCGGACATTTACATGTGCCAGCTGGGTCTCTGGAATGAGGCCGGCATTTTTGTGGGAGATCCTGAGAAGCTTAGCCGCGAATACCCGGGAGACATAATTTACAATGCCGTATGTACCAGAGATTACTTTTTTCATCTGATTGAAAAAACAGATCCGGAGCTTATGAATTCATTTGTATCCTGGCGAAGAAGTCTCAGGCCTGAATCACGTCCGGGAAGTTCCGACTCCCCTCATGATGATACCAAGGTAATAGGTATCCGTCAGGGCTATGCCAGATGTATGTGCCTGCCGGTGGACAATGAAAGTTTTATCACTTCGGATGAAGGAATCTACCGCCCTCTTGAAGCCCAGGGGGCCAAGGTTCTTCTCATAGAGCCGGGGCATATCAAGCTGGATGGATTCCCTCATGGATTCATTGGCGGAACAGCTGGCAACATATATCTGAATTCAGGCGAACTGACTGACCAGAGAGCCATTATATTTAACGGCGATCTGTCCGTTCATCCTGATTTCAAAAGAATAACCGCATTTATCAAGAGCCGTAACATTCTCCCTGTATGGTTCGAGAGTTACGCTCTTGAAGACATAGGAAGCATCCTGTCAGTGGAATAACATGAAGAAACACGCTATCATTCCTGTCTTCATTCCCCACAAAGGCTGTCCCAACGACTGTGTTTTCTGCAATCAGAAAGCCATAACCGCCAGGACTGCAGATGTGAGCCCTGAAGATGTACGGAACATAATTGAACAGTATCTGCCTACCCTTACCGGCCGTGGACTTGAAACCATCGAGCTGGCGTTTTTCGGTGGCAGCTTCACCGGCATTCCAATTGAAGAGCAGTCTGCATTACTTAAGGTGGCTCAGGAATACAAGCAAGCCGGCAAGATAGACAAGATTCACATGTCAACCAGGCCAGACTACATTACACCGGAGATTCTGGATAATCTGAAACGCTTCGATGCAGATACAATCGAGCTGGGAGTTCAGAGTTTTGACGATGAAGTTCTGGCAAAATCAAACAGAGGTCATACAGCCTCACAGGTTTACAAGGCCTGCGATTTAATAAAGGATTACGGCTTCGAGCTGGGCATTCAGCTTATGATCGGCCTTCCGGGAGATAGCCTGCAGAAGTGCATTTATTCCGCTAAAGAAACCGTGAAAATCGGTCCTTCAATTGCCAGACTGTATCCCACAATAGTGCTGGACGACACGGCTCTTTATGACATGTACAAGGCCGGCACATATCATGCCCTGACTACAGAAGAAGCTGTTGATATAACAAAAGAAATGTACAGAATTCTGGCAAACGCGGGAATAAACATCATCCGTGTTGGCCTAAAATCCACAGACCTGATTAGCGGTTCGGGATCAGATAGTGACCACACCCAGGGGCATACCTATCATCCTGCTTTCAGACAGCTTGTTGAGGGGGAAATTGCCAGAGAGGATCTGGAACAGCAGCTGGCCAGGATTATTTCAAATGAGCACAGTCTGCCTTTGCACATCGACTTTATATGCAGCGGCGTTTCATTCTCGAATATGATTGGAAACAGTGGCTGTAATAAGAAATATTTCAGGAATCGATATCCTGACATCACTTTTAACTTTAAAATTGATGATAATCTTCCTCGAAACCGCTTTTTTGCGAAAAAAGCGACTAACAATTCCCCAAAGCCTTGATATTAGCATTCACTTGGTCGACAGATTAAGAAGTGTCTGGCTTGTGGAATGATTATGCCACTCCGAAAATGGTCCTTCCATTTCCAATTTTCATCTTGCAAAAGCAGTAAAGCACGAGTATAATACTCACATAATTGAATTACCCCTAAAGGCTTTGACCGGAAAGAAGTAGGTCTGAAGGATGCTTACAGAGAGTTGTCGGGTGGTGTGAGACAACAGCAAGAGCAGACTGAATACATTTCGTGAGCTGCGTACTTAAAAGGTACGACGGGTTGTGCCCGTTATCGCACAAGGGTATAAACATTTTTAATGTCGTACTTGTTGAGGCTGACTTCGCGAGGAGTCAGTGAATAGAGGTGGTACCGCGAATAATCGCCCTCTATCCGCAATGGATAGAGGGCTTCTGTTATAGAAGGCCCCCGACAAGCGACAAAGGCAAAGGAGGACAAAATGCCAATTACAGATTTACTTGAAAGAAACGCCCGGGAATTTCCTTTTGACATCAGCCTGGTTGAAATCAATCCGGAAGCTGAAGCCAACGCACGCCGTACATGGAAGGAATACGAACTGATTGAATCCAATCCACATGAGACCGGAAGAAAAGAAATGACCTGGAGCGAATTTGACCTGAAGGCCAACAGATTTGCTAATCTGCTGCTCACCCGCGGAGTACAGAAAGGCGACAAGATCGCAATTCTCATGATGAACTGCATTGACTGGCTGCCTGTCTACTTCGGAATTCTTAAAACCGGTGCACTGGCAGTGCCTCTAAACTTCAGATATACCGCCGACGAAATCAAGTACTGTCTCAAGAAAGCAGACTGCAGTGGTCTGGTATTCGGACCTGAATTCATAGGTCGTATGGAAAGCATCTGCGATGCAATTCCTAAGGTGAGAACTCTTCTCTATGTTGGAGAAGACTGCCCTACCTTCGCAGACAGCTATGACCAGTACATTGAATACTGCTCAGAAAAGAAGCCTGACATTACAATTACAGATAACGATGACGGAGCAATTTACTTCTCCTCAGGAACCACAGGATTTCCTAAGGCAATTCTTCACAAGCATCGTTCACTTAGCCACTCAGCCAAGTGCGAGCAGAACCATCACAGACAGACAAAGAATGACGTATTCCTGTGTATTCCTCCTCTTTACCATACAGGAGCCAAGATGCACTGGTTTGGCAGTCTCTTCTCAGGAAGCAAGGCTGTCATTCTCAAGGGAACAAAGCCTGAATACATTCTGAAAGCTGCATCTGATGAACGCTGCACAATTGTGTGGCTGCTGGTTCCATGGGCTCAGGACATTCTGGACGCAATCGAATCCGGAGAAGTTAACCTGAGAGATTACCAGCTGGATCAGTGGAGACTGATGCACATCGGTGCACAGCCTGTACCACCTAGCCTTATCAAGAGATGGCACGGTGTATTCCCTCACCACGATTACGATACAAACTATGGTCTGTCCGAATCAATCGGACCCGGCTGCGTACACCTGGGACTTGAAAATGTTCACAAGGTTGGCGCAATCGGAAAAGCCGGTTACGGATGGAAGACAAGAATCGTTGACCCTGACAGAAACGATGTTGAACCGGGACAGGTTGGCGAACTGGCTGTTGCGGGTCCCGGAGTCATGACCTGCTACTACAACGACCCCGAAGCAACTGCAGAAGTTCTTGAGGACGGCTGGCTCTTTACAGGAGACATGGCAGAGATGGACGAAGACGGATTCATCTACCTGGTAGACCGTAAGAAAGACGTTATCATCTCCGGTGGAGAAAATATCTACCCTGTACAGATTGAGGACTTCCTCAGAAAGCACGATGATATCAAGGACGTTGCGGTTATCGGACTTCCTGACCCACGTCTTGGAGAAATCGCAGCCGCAATCATCGAACTCAAGGAGGGTCGAGAGGTATATGAAGAAGCAATCGAAGACTTCTGCATAGATTTACCTCGTTACAAGAGACCTCGAAAGATCATCTTTGCAGATGTTCCACGTAACCCGACCGGCAAAATTGAGAAGCCACTTCTCCGTAAACGTTACAACGCAGAGAATGTGGTTGCAATGGAAGTAGAAAAAGAATAGATAAATGGAAACCAACAACAAACCATCAAAAATACGTTGGCTGTTTCTGGCCTTTGGATCACTCACCCTTCTGCTTGGTGGTCTGATCTACTCATGGTCAATTCTCAAGTCACCACTGGCGGGAGAATTCGGATGGAACCCAACACAGCTGGCACTTAACTTTACAATTACAATATGCTGCTTCGGAATCGGCGGACTTGTCTCCGGATTCCTGGCAAAAAAGCTCTCACCTAGAACCAGACTCATAGGAAGTGCCGTTCTGATATTTATTGGCTTTTTCCTTTCATCAACAGCAGGTGCAGACAGCCTGGGGTTGCTGTATGTTTCATATGGCGTACTGGGCGGAATCGGCATCGGTATCCTCTACAACACCACCATTGCCACCATCGGCGAATGGTTCCCGGACAAGAAAGGTCTGGCATCAGGAATCATGCTCATGTGCTTCGGCTTCTCAACACTGATTTTCGGAAGCCTGGCAGGAGGCCTCATCGCCAACCCGAATGTGGGCTGGAGAACCACCTACCTTCTCATGGGCGCAGTTATGTCCATCGTAGTGTTTATCTTCGGGCTCATAGTTCGTCGTCCACAGGCACCTGTTACAGCCAATGCAAAACCAGTAGCGGCTTCAAGCACAAAGGACTTCACTGCTGTAGAAATGCTTAAGACAGCCACCTTCTGGAAGCTGTTCATAGCTCTAACACTGCTGGCATCAATCGGCAATGTTTGCCTAAGCTTTGCCAAGGACTTTGCAATGTTTACAGATTCAGCTGAAACAGTGGCAATAACAATCGTGGGAATCATGTCCGTATGTAACGGACTGGGACGACTATTCGCAGGAACGATTTACGACAATCTGTCCCTGAGAAAAACTCAGCTGGTTATTACGGTTATCATGCTGATAGCTCCACTCATCGGCATTCTGGCTCTCACAACAGGCGGAAAGATCATGGGCATTCTGGCTCTGCTGCTCTGCGGATTCAGCTATGGCCTCTGCCCTACCACTTCGGCAGTTTACCCGAAGCTTTTCTTCGGAGAAAAGAACTATGCTCTCAACTTCAGTATCACCAACCTTACACTTATACCTACATCATTTGTGGCAACACTGGCAGGAGCAATATTAACATCAACAGGATCATACATGCCTGTATTCTTCCTGCTGCTGGCCTTTGGAATAATAGGCAGCATCTCGCTGCTGCTCATAAAAAATGATGTGCAAATATGCTGGAAATAATGACACTAAAAAATGCGGTGCGTTGCACCGCATTTTTATTGTCTGATTTTGTGCGAACTTACTGTTCCTTAATCTTAGTATCAAGAGTGATGTCCAGTTCAGCTGCATATTCGAAGAATTTGTCAACCTGAGCATCTGTCAGCATGTCTGATGAGATAACACCTGATTCACCTTCCAGATCTCCGTTGATGAACAATTTGGAATACAGATATCCGCTCTGTCCTGTGAGATACATTTCTCCGGTCATCTTAGCCTTTTCAAATGATTCAACAAATCCCGGAGCACTTACATGAACCTCTACCAGAACATCCTTGCCGTCCTTCTTGCCGTATGATTCAATAACCATGCAGCCTGAGTCAACTGCCATTCCTTCGTCAACGAATGACTTGATTTCCTCTTCATACTTAGGAGCATGAGGAATGTGGCTGAGGATGAATTCGAACGGAACAATCTTGTGTCCCTGGAATTCTTCTTCTTCCTGACTCAGAAGGCCCGCTTCATAAAGTGGCTTGCAGAAATCCATGCCTGCACCAGCATACTTGAAGTAAGCATTTTTGCAGCCCTTGAAGTAAGTGTCTGCATTGAAACCATAGTGAAGTGGTTCGTCGTGGCAGTGTTCTCTGAAAGTGATTTCCTCTTCCATGTAGTCATACTGTCTCTTCAGATCTCTTCCAAATGCAGGAGTGTTAACGAACTTGCCGTCTTCCCATGCTATAGCCATATCGCTCATATCATTCAGGGCAGTTACAGGAGACCACCAGAATGGCTGGAATCTCTTGGCGATTGCACCTTCCCATACGAAGTTGTAGATAGTATCGCAAGTATCAAGATATCTCATTGAATAGTTTGTAGCTGCGCAGATAAGTCCTGGGGCTGAGCCTGTACCGAAAATAGCCAGCTTGCCGATTTCCTCAAACTTAGGTCCGTAAATCTTATACATTGCACTCAGGGATCTCCACCACTTAAGAGCGGCAGGATCTTCAAACTCTGGTTCATTTGCAGGATCATAGAATTCACTGTCAATCCACATCTGGTCAAGTGAGATTGTTCCTGCATAATCCTGGTAATCTGCCTTTACAGCAAGGGTTGCATCAAGAACGTTTTCTGTACATTCCAGAGGAAGAGCATTGATAACAAGGTCTGCGCCTTCTGCTGCTGCGATAATGCTGTTAACATCATGTGCATCAACCTGCACGCCCTTAGCCTTATTCAGCTCTGCAACGATCTTGTTTACAGCGTTCATGTCATAGTCTGCGCAGACTATTTCTGTTACCGTAGGTTCTTCATCAAGTCTCTTTGCTGCTGCACTTCCCTGTGCTCCAACGCCTAATACCAGTACTTTTTTACTCATTATTTCACCTCAAATCATTAATATGTACTGTTTTCTTTAAACTTCATACATTATATCATAAAAAAAGAAGTTGTGACTTTAATAAGCCACAACTTCCCGTTAAGTACAATAATGTTATGCCAGTGCTGCTGTAATTATAGCCATTGTATAAACTTCTTCAGCATTGCATCCTCTTGACAGGTCATT
>JAKSSH010000043.1 GCA_024403155.1 Clostridia bacterium
CTTTAAGACACAAAAGTTCTATTAAATCTTCGGGCAGAGGTTCTGGCAAAGCTTTCAGGAGGAGACATCAAAACATTTTGCGGCATGATGAATGACAGGGCAATTGCCTGCGGAGCCAAGGATACCAAATATACAAATCCCAATGGATTGAATCCATCAGGCAAGGTAAATAACAGAACAACAGCATATGACATTGCTGTTGTTGCTGCCAGTGCAATGAACAATCCTGAATTTGCCAGGATTGTAGGTATGGATTATCTGAGGATACCGGCCACCAATAAATATAAGGAAAGAAAACACAGGTCATCAAACAGATGCGCCTGGGATACCAAAACAAAGGTTGAAATAGACGGTAAAAAAGTACCCCTGAAATATGACGGATGCATAGGGGTGAAAACAGGCTATTCCAGCACGGCAGGAGACTGCTATTGCGGATACGCAAAGAGAGGCAGAACCAGCCTCATCGTTGTTGTACTGAATGCATCTCACGAGGTTCCCAAGTTCAGAGATGCAATCAACCTGTGGAATTATGGATTCAATAATTACAAGACATATTACGCTGCCAGAGTAAGCGATGTGATTGGACAGCAGAAGGTTAAACACGGAAGCCTGAGAGAGGTGGATCTGGGTGTTAACAAGAATCTGGCCATGACAGTGGCAAAGGATTATAAGGCGGCTGACAATGTAACTGTTGAGATAAATCTTGATCAGGAGAAGATTGAGGCACCGGTACGACAGGGAGACCTTCTGGGTGAGGCAATTGCCTATGACGAAAACGGCAGGGAGCTTGCCAGACAGGAAGTTATATCCCTTGAGGATGCAGAAGAAGGCGAAATTCTTTCACACATTGGAATTGCAGACGAGGATGCGCCAATATTCTTCATAGCTCTGGGCACACTGGCACTGATTATGATTCTGTTGAAGCTGAGAGGAAAGAAGAGACAGCATCGTAAGAACAGAAGAGCCAGAAACCAGAGAGCGGTTCGCCGCAGGGATCGCGATGGAGAAGGTGAGCCAATCTATTTCAGCGAAAGGAATGACGAACCTTCCGGGGAAGTAATATCCGGCGAACAGAATGCAGAAGATACAGCTGAAGTAGAAGTGGAGAAGTACAACAGACACGGCAGAGTGGAATAGAGCACGCAAAGAGAGTAATGTTTGATATCAGAGAGAATCTGAAAAAGCTTCCGGAGTGCCCCGGAGTATACATGCACAAGGATAAACTTGGCAACATCATTTATGTTGGCAAGGCTATTAACCTGCGCAATCGCGTGCGTCAGTATTTTCAGTCTCAGAAGAACATGGCGCCGAAGGTTCGCAGCATGGTGGAAAACATTGCGGAGTTTGAATATATTACATCTGCCAGCGAGGCAGAGGCTTTAATTCTGGAATGCAATTTGATTAAAAAATATCGCCCTAAATACAATGTGCTTTTAAGGGACGATAAAACATACCCATATATAAAGGTAACAAATGAAGAGTGGCCACGGGTTATCAAGACAAGAATCTTCAAAAAAGATGGTGGCCAGTACTTCGGACCATATAGTGATGCAGGTGCGGTTAACAGAATAGTGGACCTGCTGAATACAAGCTTCCATCTGAAAAGATGCAGCGCAGTTGCTTTTTCTAAGGGCTACAGACCATGCCTGAATTATCACATCGGTCAGTGCCCGGGAATATGCAATGGAAACGTTTCTCGTGAGAGCTATGATGATGCAGTAAAGGGAGCTTTGGAATTTCTGAGAGGCCATGATGGTTCCATGCTGAATTATCTGAACACAAAGATGAAGGAAGCCTCGGAAAAAATGGAGTACGAGGTGGCTGCCGAATACAGAGATTATATTGAAGCGGCAAAGGCACTGTCGGAAACACAGCGTGTGGTTTTGCATCATTCCAGCGAGGCGGATATTGTCATTAAACTGGATGGTCAGGAAGAAAAGAACGAATCCTTTGTTGCCATTTTTACTGTCAGAGAAGGGAAGCTTGTGGGAAGAGAAACAGTCTCACTTGATGCTGCGGATTCCATTGACACTTCCGACAGGCACATTACGGCCACATTCATCAGACAGCATTACGGCGATATGCCGAACATTCCCAGGGAGATCCTGGTGGATACCGTGCCTGAGGATCTGGAAGCTACAGAGGAATTTCTTTCGGCCGGGGCAGGTCACAGAGTTCGCATTTCGAAGCCTGAAAGGGGAGAGAAAAGAGCTCTGCTGAAACTGGCAAAGAGAGATGCGGAACAACTGGCTCTAACAATAGAAACCCGTGCAAAAGTAAACCGGGAGAGAAGAGAAAATCTGGGCAGGGAGATCTGGGATGTTCTCAGCGAAATGACAGGGGATTCCCGCGAATATGACGGCAGGGAATTCAGAGTTGAGGCCTACGATATTTCAAATACAAATGGTGTGGATACAGTTGGTGCAATGGTGGTGTTTCAGGGACTTAGACCGGACAAAAGCGGTTACAGAAAATTCAGGGTGAGAACTGTGAAGGGACAGGATGACTACGGCTCCATGCAGGAGGTTCTTTCAAGAAGATTCCTGAGAGTGTTTAACGGTGATGACAAGTTCGCTGTTCTTCCGGATGTGATTTTTATGGACGGGGGCAAGGGACATGTAAGCACTGCTCTTGAGGTGATAGATGCCACAGGCTTTGACATTCCTGTGGTGGGAATGGTGAAGGACGATCATCACAGAACCAGGGCTCTGGTTTACAAAGCTCCCGGGGAGAAGGAATCCTGGCAGGAAATTGATTTGACAGGCAAGCCTCTGCTCTTTAAATACATTGGAACAGTTCAGGAAGAGGTTCACAGGTTTGCCATTGAATATCATCACAAGCTCAGAAACAAGAGCGTTCAAAAATCCGTACTGGATGATATTCCGGGAATCGGACCGGCAAGAAGAAAGGCATTGCTTGAAGCTTTCGGCAGCGTGGAGGAAATAAAGAAAACTGCCACAGGACCCGACGGTGTTGCAGCCCTTAGGGAAGTTGAGGGTATGAATGCCACGGCAGCCGAAAACATAGTTGAGTTTTTCCAATCTTAATGTTATAGTTACCATATCAAAAGAAAAGGAGAATAATAATGGCTGAGAATAAAGAATTATACGGATACGAAGAAGAAGATATCATCACATTAGAATATGATGATGGCACTGAAGAAGAGTGCGGAGTTGTTGGAGTATTCGACGTTGACGATAAAGATTATATCGCACTGAACCCACTGGGAACCGGTGAAGTTTACATCTACGGATACAAAGAATATGAAGAGGATTTCGAACTGATTGACGATCTGACAGACGAAGAATTCGAAAAAGCAACAAAGGAATTTGAAAGTCTTATCGAAGAGGATCTGGTAGAAGCGTAAAAAACAGCCCTGCTTTTAGGTATTACCTCAAGAGCAGGGCTTTTTTTATTGTTTATTTGAAGAGCAGGGATTCCATATCATACAGTCCCGGTTTCTTGAGAATCAGCTTACGGGCTGCACCAATTGCTCCATCAACCAGAATCTGACGGCTACCTGCCTTGTGGGTGATTTCAAACACCTCGTCATTACCGAAGAAATCAACCTTGTGTTCACCGGCAACGGTGCCGCCTCTAAGGGCGTGCATGCCGATTTCCTTCTTTGGTCTGGCACCACAGTTTCCGCTGCGACCGTCAACTCTCCTGTAGTTTCTATCCGGGTCAATGGCATCTGCCAGAGATTTGGCAGTTCCGCTAGGAGCATCCACCTTCTTGTTGTGGTGTGTTTCTGTGATTTCGATATCCCAGTCATCAAGCACGGCTGCCACCTGAGGAAGAAGATGCATGAACAGGTTTATTCCCAGGGAATAGTTGGATGCCCATATAACAGGAACTCCGGTTCCATCGGGTCCGCCGCTTTCAGCTAAGCGGGCCAGAGCCTGATGCTGATCTGCAGTCATGTTTGTGGTTCCGCTTAATAAAGCTGTGCCTGTGCGGGAAGCATAGGCGACAATCTGATCTGTCAGGGATGGATTACTGAAATCCATGATAACGTCTGCCACCTTGTCCAGCTTCTCCAGATCACCGTTGTTGTCAATATCAATTCTGGCAACTACCCGGTCTCCGGCAGCGGTGAGAGTTTCCTCTATTAATTTTCCCATTCGGCCGTAGCCGGTAATCATTACTTTCATTTTTATCTCCTTAGATTATACCCAGCTTCTGCATTTCCTTGCGAAGAATTTCACGGTTGGCATCTGCCATTTCACACAGAGGCATTCTGAATCCGCCAACTCCCATGCCGGCCAGGTTCATTGCTTCCTTGATAGGAATAGGGTTTACTTCAATGAAAAAGTCGTTGATAAGTGTCATGTATTCCAGCTGCATGTCAATTGCGTGCTGTACATTTCCCTCCAGGAAGGAGTGAGTCATTTCAACGGTCTTTTCAGGCTGCAGGTTTGCCCATACTGAGATGCATCCTGCTCCGCCCAGTGCCATCATTGGAATGGTAATGTCATCGTTACCGCTCCAGATGTTGAAGTCCATGTCTCGGGTTGCCTTTGCAAGCTTAGCCACATAACTCATGTCACCGGTAGCTTCCTTCACTCCTGCGATGTTTTCGTGCTTAGCCAGCTCTGTCATGACATCGATAGGGATGTTTAAACCTGTACGACCCGGAATGTTGTAAACAACGACTGGAATATCCACCGAGTCTGCAACATCCGCAATGTGGTGATACAGTCCTGACTTGTTAGCCTTGTTGTAGTATGGTGAAATGCAGAGAAGTGAATCTACGCCTGCATCTGCGAAACGTTTGGCTTTCTCAAAAGAAGTCCTTGTGCAGTTTGAACCGGCATTGGCCATGAGAGGCACTCTGCCTTTGCATACTTCCACGCTGCGTTTAACGATTTCGAAATCTTCTTCTGCTGTGAAAGTAGGGGATTCGCTCGTGGTTCCCAGAATCAGAATTGCATCTGTCTTGGCTGCAATATGGAATTCCAGAAGTTCCTCAAGCTTGTCGAAGTTGATGCTTCCATCTTCATGGAATGGAGTAATCAGCGCAACCATTGAGCCTTTTACATCAAATTTACTTGCCATTTCGACACCTCCTTAGAGCATTTCCTTTCTTAATTCTTCAGGTGATTTCAGGCTGAGCATTGCCGGTGGAATGTCGAAGACGGTCTTGGCTCCATGCATTCCTGCCTGTGCCATTCGGTATGTTGCACGGGCTACTGCCACCAGCACGCTGGATGTGAATTCAGGATTGGAATCAAGCTGAAGCTTGTATTCAACCACGTGGTTGTTTTCGCCTTCCCAGCCTGTGCGGCCGGATCTGATTACGAAACCTCCGTGAGGGATTCCGCTGTGATCACGAGCCATTGTTTCCTCGTCGATAAATTCAACAGTTGTATCGTATTCGTCAAAATAGTTTTTCATTGTGACGATTTCTTCTGTAATTTTTGCCTGATCTGCACCATCCTCTGCTACTACATATACCAGACGAGTGTGTTTCTCTCGTGTAGAAAGTTCAGGAGCGCTTCCACTTCTTACTGCATCAAGAGCAGCGTCCACAGGAATGGTGTACTGGCGTGCATCCAGAACTCCTTCAATTCTGCGTACTGCATCTGAGTGGCCCTGGCTTACGCCTCTTCCCCAGAATGTGTATGTTTCACCTTCAGGAAGAATGGATTCAGCATAAACTCTGTTCAGAGAGAACATTCCCGGATCCCAGCCTGCGGAAATAACAGCTGTAGTTCCGGCAGCCTTGGCTGCAGCCTCAACGTTTTCAAAGTGTTCAGGAATTCTTGCATGGGTGTCGAAGCTGTCAACAACGTTGAACATACCTGCATATTCAGGTGTCTGTTCAGGAAGGTCTGTGGCACTTCCGCCGCAGATAATGAGAACATCAACATCTGCCTTGTGGGCAGCAGCATCACATGCCTTGTAAACGCGTGCTCCCTCAGTGAGAATCTTCACATCTTCAGGGTTTCTTCTTGTGAATACAGCGGCCAGTTCCATGTCCGGATTCTGCTTGATTGCACATTCCACACCTTTTCCCAGGTTGCCGTATCCCATAATACCAACTTTTATCATTTATTAAATCCTTTCCGGGCTGCGCAAAAGCAACCCTGTGTGTTTTGACATCTATACATAATTATTATACTACAAAAACACAACACATTGTGCATTATATGAAAAAAATTGATATAATAAGGACAACATAGGAGGTGTGAATAATGTTCAATTTTCAGATGCTGGCAACAGCCAAACAATCAAGAGACAAATTTATGGCTAACCATCCCAAGGTACAGCCATTTCTGGATGATGTAAACGCCAAAGGATTCTGTGAAGGGCAGGAAATTGCCATTGCAGTAAGATATCCTGACGGAACGGAATATAAGACGGGGATCATGGTAACGAGTGAAGACCTTGATATGCTTAACATGCTTAAGAGCCTGGTTGGGTAGTTCAAAAAAATGACGGGATTCCCGTCATTTTTTGTTCAACATTATCGCCGTCAGCATACTGGTTTTAACAGGCCGCTGCCGCCGCCAGGAACAGAGCTCTTCTGTTTCAAAGGTGCAGCGGTTTTCAGCTGTGATATTTTCTCGTTTCACTCCGAACCTAGCCAGTGTGTATCTGATGGCTTTTTTCATGTCCAGATTGTATTTGATGCCGTCTTTATCCCGTGGGGTGAAGAAGCTTCCGGCCGCATTTTTCCCGAAAGTTTTCGCAAATTCATCAATAAGTTCAGCTCCAACTTCATAGCAGTTTTCGCAAATACACGGACCGATGTGGACAATCAGATCTGCCGGCTCCGTGTGGTAATTTTCCTGCAAAGCCAGGACTGCTTTTGCACAAATCTCACCAACCGTTCCACGCCATCCGCTATGAACCATGGCGATGGCTTTCTTAACCGGATCCAGCATGTAAACCGGAACGCAGTCTGCCTCCACGGTGCATATCATGAGACCGGGCTGGCTGGTAATCAGCCCGTCGAAGCCGGTTTCCAGAGAACTGTCTGAAAGCGGTCTGGTCACAAGTTCGCCGCCGTTGTCACGGTCCACCACTCTAATTACAGAAGTGTGTGTCTGGTTGGCCATTGTAATATCATCAGGGGCAATTCCAAGCTGCGCCGACAGCTCAGAGCAGTTGCTTACGGCCAGCTCCTTACCGTACTTCCAGTCCGGATTATCTGCGCTTGTATATATTGCCCGGGCAATACCGGTGCTGTTAATTTGTTCAATGTCATAGTACTTCATGGGCCCATTATATCAGAATTGACAGACTCTGGGAGGGGTCCGTGTAGAAACTGTCAAATTTAGTGTGGTTTTGCACACATTTCTCGGTTTGTAATGTCTTTTTTTCAAAATAATCTCCTGAGGTTAGCACCTTTGATAAAACACACAAAATTCTGCGAAATACAAGACATATTTGGTATATTTTTTTCGAAGTGGTGCTTTCTATGAATAATTGATATAATAATCGAAGGATTTTAGGTGTTTGTTTCGTGAACGATAGGGAGAAGAACTATGAATAAAAACAGACGGCCATTTCATATAATAATAGTGATGATTTTAACGCTGGCATTCCTGATATTTGGAGTAGCGTCTGTTTCATATGCAATCACTCCGTGGCATACAATAAATATGGATCCAGGTGATACTTATGATGTTTCAAAGGCCAAGAAAAATACTACAGTAAAAATAGACAAAAGCGGAACATTTACGTTAACAGGAACAAGTCAATACTGCAGAGTTATCATAGGCAGTACGAACGCCACTGTTGTTCTGGATAATCTTAATCTTGACCCGGGAATATTTTCCTATATTGGATCAAGAACGGCAAGCATTACTATTAACGATCAGGGCGGCACGGTAACCTTAATGTCAAAGGAGGACACAACCAACGAATTCAATTCATATCTGGGAGCTCCTGCAATCAGAAAAGATTCAGTAAACACAAAACTTGTTTTTGAGACAAGTAATCCGAATAATCCAGGAACAATAAATGCTTACCCTAATTCAATAGCAGGAAGTGTTGGAATCGGATGCATCGCAGGCAAGGATAACACTGCAGGAAATATTGTAATTAACAGCGGAATAATCAATGCCAGCGGCACAAAGGGAGGAGCAGGAATAGGTGCAGGCAAGAAGGCTAATGTTGACGGTATAACCATAAACGGAGGCTCGGTTAAAGCTGTAGCACCAAACGCTTCTACTCGTTATCAGAATGGTCAGGGGATTGAGGAAAGAGGAGCAGGTATAGGAACCACCTATAAAGGAACTGCCAGAAATATAACTATAAACGGAGGAACAGTTAATGCCATCGGCTGCAGGCACGATGATATTCAGGGAGGATATGGTGAAGGTGCCGGTATTGGCGGCGGCAGTCACTCAAATGCTGAAAACATCACAATAAACGGCGGAAAAGTATATGCCCATGGCGGCACAAGCCAATCCGGTGATAATTACAGTGCATCACCACATACCGGTGCAGCCGGTATTGGCGGCGGCGCGGATGGAAGCGCAGTTAATATTGTAATAAACGGAGGAAATATTGAGGCCCACGGAGGCGTTAATGCATGCGGTATAGGGACAGGAAGTATGTACTCATCTCCGCTTTATTCTTCGGTTAAAATAACGGGAGGAGAAGTTAAAGCATATGCGGATTTTGAAGGTACAGGAATAGGTTCAACAGATTCAATAGGATCTGCCTCTGTAGTTATTACAGGTGGAAAAATCATTGCAGATGGCGGAGCCCCTAATCCAAGCAAGGCATTCCAAAGAGGCGGAGGCGGAATTTGCGTTGGAACTTCCCAGGGAAATGGTACTATTGCAATATCCGGAGGATATATACAGGCATCAGGCAGTAAATATTACAGCGCAATCGGAGGCTTTTCACCTAAAAATCCAGGCGGCTGGTATAAAACAGACGAGGACTTTACAGATACTATTTCCATCAGCGGCGGAACCATTGAAGCCAAAGGCGGAGACGAAAGCATCAGTGCAATTGGAGGCATTGGTTCATATGCAGTTTTAAAAA
>JAKSSH010000044.1 GCA_024403155.1 Clostridia bacterium
GCTGTGGGCCGGTTACTCTGCTGAGAGCGGATTCAATTGCTTCATATGTCTTCGGTCTTTGTGCCTCCCTCTTCCGCTTTCATTTGTTCTTCTCCTGAAAATGGACGCAAAATTCCCCATAAACATATCCTCTATATATAAAGAGTATATATCTATGGGGAATGGTTCACAATATTTTAATTTTTTTGATGTTTTTTTATTTTTTTATACTAGTTTTGCCAGAATCTTCTTCTTTTTACCTTTTTCTACCAGAATCTGGCCATCCTTGAAGGATTCCGGGGTAATCAGTGTCTTCGGATCTGTAACCTTCTCGCCGTCCAGTTTAAGTCCGCCCTGCTTGATTACATCCATGGCGTCACGATTACTGCCGGCAAGACCTAAAGTCTTCAGGAATGCTGCAACTCCCAGACCACCCAGTTCATTTCCTTCCTTGTCTGTTGAATTCAAATCGGCAGCTGCGATTTCAATTTCAGGCAGGTTTGCTGTTGCGCCGGCGCCGCCACCGAATGCTGCACGTGCAGCTTCCTGTGCCTTGGCAGCTTCTTCTTCGCCATGTACCAGCTTGGTAACTTCGTATGCCAGAACTTCCTTCGCCTTGTTGATTTCTGAACCCTCCAGTGAAGCCAGGCGATGAACTTCTTCCATTGGCAGGAACGTGAGCATTCTCAGACACTTCTCAACGTCAGCATCTCCAACGTTTCTCCAGTACTGATAGAACTCATAAGGTGAAGTCTTATCAGGTGAAAGCCACAGAGCGCCGCTCTGGGTCTTACCCATCTTTTTCCCCTCTGAGTTTGTCAGCAGTGCGAATGTCATTCCGTAGTAGCTGTCCTTGCCCAGAATTTTTCTTGAAAGGTCAGCACCGAATAATATGTTTGACCACTGGTCGTTTCCACCGAACTGAATCTTGCAGTCGATGTCACGAGCCAGACAGTAGAAGTCGTATGACTGAAGCAGCATGTAGTTGAACTCCAGGAAAGTAAGTCCGCCTTCCTTGGCCATTCTCTGTTTGAAACATTCTGCACGGAGCATGCTGTTTACATTGAACTTGCTTCCTATGTCACGGATGAACTCCAGATAGTTGAAGCCCAGAAGCCAGTCTGCATTGTTTACACAGATTGCCTTGCCCGGTTCCGGCTCCTTGTTGTATGAGCCCTTGCCCAGAACGCTGCCGCTCGGAGTATACTGCCAGTCTTCATCAAACTCCAGGAATCTGTCAAACAGGTGCTTAAACTGAATTCCGTTTTCGCGGATAGTCTCCTGAGTCATCATCTGTCTCATATCGGATCTTCCTGACGGGTCTCCGATCATTGTTGTGCCGCCGCCAATAAGAACAACAGGTGTGTGTCCGAACTTCTGCATGTACATCATGATAATTACCTGCATGAAGTGGCCAACGTGAAGGCAGTCAGCTGTAGGGTCAAATCCGATATAGAATTTAATCTTTTCCTTACCCAGCAGTTCGCGGATACCTTCATCGTCAGTTGTCTGTTCGATAAATCCACGTTCCTTCAGGACGTCATATACGTTGTCGTATTTACTTACATTGTCGGGGATTAAATTGTAATTCATATTAATTCTCCTAGTGCAAAATCAGAAATAGCATTTTTAATATCTTCTATATAATTGAAAAATGGAAAAACCAAACCACACCCGCCGGGCCTCCCCGGCAGGCTGATTTGTTAGTGCGTTTCGTTGATGGTGCTATTGCAACGTGCCTTTTTTTCTGTTACGGCGAGCGTGCTTTTGCGAGACTATTTTGTTCCGAAAATTCTGTCGCCGGCATCGCCCAGACCCGGAACGATATAAGCGTTTTCGTTCAGGCACTCATCCTTTGCTGCGATGTAAATGTCTACATCCGGATGAGCCTTCTTCAGTACTTCGATTCCTTCAGGTGCTGCGATGAGACACATGAACACGATGTCCTTGCCGCCACGCTGCTTAACGAAGTCGATTGCTGCAACTGCGGAACCGCCTGTTGCCAGCATTGGGTCAGTAACGAAAATCTTTCTCTTGTCGATGTCTTCAGGCATCTTGCAGTAGTACTCTACAGGTTCGTGTGTTTCAGGATCTCTATAAAGTCCAACATGTCCAACCTTAGCGTTAGGAATGATTTCCAGAACCCCATCAACCATTCCCAGACCAGCTCTCAGGATAGGAACAACTGCAACGTCCGGACCAGCCAGAACGTTAACCCTTGTCTTGCAGATTGGTGTTTCGATTTCAACTTCCTTCACTGGAAGGTCGCGGCTGGATTCAAATGTCATCAGCATTGCAATCTCTTTAACAACCTGTCTGAAGTCTCTGGTTTTTGTGTTTTTGTCTCTGATCTTTGCAACCTTGTGCTGAATTAACGGATGATCGAAAACATATACTTTTCCCATTTTCTCTTCCTTTCTTGTATGTATAAAATAACTTAACTGTTTCATGTGACGACCGTTCACGCCGTCGGTGCCGGTCTACATTTCATCCAGCATGTCTGTTCTGCGCTTGTGTCTTCCGCCTTCAAATTCTGTATCAAGAAAAGCATCTACAATTTCCAGTGCCAGCTTCGGATCTGTAGTTCTTCCGCCCAGTGCCAGCATGTTGGCATTATTGTGCTGTCTTGTGAGAGTTGCCATTTCAACGCTTGTGCAAAGTCCACAGCGAATGCCCTTCACCTTGTTGGCTGCGATTGAAATTCCGATTCCTGTTCCACAGCAGACGATGCCTCTTTCTGCCTTGCCGGCTGCAACAGTCTCGGCACATGCCTTGCCATAAACCGGATAATCTACAGAGTCAGTATTGTTTGTTCCCAGATCAACAAACTTAACTCCTCTTTCTCTCAGATGCTCTTTGATTGTTTCCTTAAGTTCGTAACCGCCATGGTCACTTGCGATAGCTAATAACATTATTTCCTCCAGATTAAACTCTTGCAATTTTATAGCCTGCGGATTTCAGCATGCGATTCATCACCGCGAAGCCCACACCGTCTGTATCACTTAAAGCTCCTGCCAGTATCAGGTCAACGCCCTCCTTGTCCAGGTCTCTAAGCCTGGCAAAGAAATCGTGAGCCGCTTCAATAAAGGCCTTTTCCTCGAAGAGAATCACGCCCACTGTATTGCCCAGTTTTTCATTTAGTCCCTTGAGACGTTCAATCTCTTTCTTAACGTTTTCACGTTCACCTTCTACGATAAGCATGTCTGCTTTCGGCGCATAGTGTTTATATTTCATGCCCGGTGATTTAGGCTGAAAATCCGATTCGCTTACTCCCAGTGCCGGATCAAGCGCAACGTGCCTTGCCGCCTCTTCCAGGGACTTGTCGTAAACAACTTCTTTACCCAATGCCGCTTCAAGTGCCTCTGCAGTTATGATTCCGGGTCTCAGAATCGTAGGCACCTCTCCTGTCATGTCCACAACAGTTGACTCGATTCCAACTCTGCAGTCGTCACCCTGAATGATGGCGTCAATTCTACCGTCCAGATCATCCACAACATCCTGTGCTCTTGTTGGACTTGGACTTCCCGAAAGGTTTGCACTTGGTGCTGCAATCGGACAGCATGCCGCGTTAATCAGATCGATCGCCGCCTGGCTTTCCGGAAGTCTGACTGCTACTGTATCAAGGCCCCCTGTAGTTCTGTCAGGAACTGTTGGCTTCTTCTTTACAACCATTGTCAGCGGTCCCGGCCAGAAGTTATCAATCAGCGTTACGATATCCGGGCTAAGCATTGGTGTCAGTTGACCGATATCGCTGGCTCTTGAAATGTGAACGATCATCGGATTGTCACTTGGACGTCCCTTTGCCTCGTAAACTCTTGCCACTGCATCAGCATCCAGCGCGTTGGCTCCCAGACCGTAAACAGTCT
This sequence comes from Clostridia bacterium, assembly GCA_024403155.1. Taxonomy (GTDB): domain Bacteria; phylum Bacillota; class Clostridia; order Peptostreptococcales; family Anaerovoracaceae; genus Lentihominibacter. The sequence goes on from JAKSSH010000044.1 coordinate 3,846, forward strand.
CAGTCGGAAATGCAACCAGTCCGCCATTTCTTATTATCTTAGCAGCTGCTTCAATATCCTGTTTATTTGTCGTTAACTTTAATGTTTTCATTTTTCGTATTATTTACGGGTGCGGAGAGCGTTCACTCTACATCCGCCACGTCGGTTCTTAGTGAATTCGAGCGTAGCGATGAATGAACTTAGCGCCGCTACGTGAGGACAGAGCGCAAGCGTTCGAGTTAACACTCTCCGCTACTGTCACTAAATTTAAAACTCCTGCATCTTTCTTGCCTGATCATCTGTAATGAGTCCATCAACTACTTCATCAATATCTCCATCCAGGAACTGGTCAAGCTTGTATATTGTAAGTCCGATTCTGTGATCGGAAACTCTTCCCTGCGGGAAGTTGTATGTTCTTATTCTCTCACTTCTGTCACCGGAACCAACCTGGCTCTTACGCTGGCCTGCAATCTCATCGGCCTGCTTTTGCATTTCCAGATCATAGAGTCTTGCCTTAAGCACCTTGAATGCCTTGTCCTTGTTCTTGATCTGTGACTTTTCGTCCTGGCATGTTACAACCAGTCCTGTAGGTTCGTGTGTAAGACGTACTGCGGAGTCAGTAGTGTTTACGCACTGGCCGCCGTTTCCTGAGGCACGATAAACGTCCACACGAACGTCGTTAGGATCCAGATTAACTTCCACATCATCAACCTCCGGAAGCACCGCCACTGTTGCAGCAGAAGTGTGAACTCTGCCGGAGCTTTCTGTTTCCGGAACACGCTGCACCCTGTGAGCTCCCGATTCGAACTTCAGGCGGGAGTATGCTCCCTTACCCTTGATAAGCATTACGGCTTCCTTGACTCCGCCGATACCTGTTTCATTCATGTCCATGAGCTCTGTCTTCCAGCGATTACGTTCAGCGTAGCGGGTGTACATTCTCAGAAGATCTGCACCGAACAGTGCCGCTTCTTCTCCACCGGTACCTGCTCTTATTTCAAGAATTACGTTCTTTTCATCGTTAGGGTCCTTAGGCAAAAGCAGGACTTTCAGTTCGGCTTCGTCGTTTTCAATCTTATCTTCAAGCTCGCCGATTTCCATCTTTGCCAGCTCTCTCATTTCGTCATCGCCAATCTCCAGAAGTTCCTTGGCCTCTGCCAGATCTTCCTTTGCCTTCTTGTACTCTTTGTATTTCTTGACGATAGGTTCCATCTCGCCCATCTCTTTAATATGCTTCTGCCAAACCGGCTGATTATTGATAATATCCGGGTCAGAAACCTTCTGTGCGAGCTCGTCATATTTTTCTGTAATAAAGTCTAATTTATCAAACATTTTATGCTCCTCTATTTGCTCCTTTTCCAATCGGATATTATAACATAAAATAAGCCTCTAAAAAAGTCGGAATATCAAATATTCCGACTTCTTTATTAACTCTTTTTCGCAAAAAAGCCATTTGCTTCTTCACGCCATTTTGATTCCTCGGCGTCTGCCGGTTCATCGAGAACAATCCCGTGCGCAACGGGCTTGTTGGTTTCCGGATCTACCGACACGAAGGTTGTATAACCCTCCGCGTTAAGCACCCCGGTTTTTTCATCATAAAGTCCAACTCTAATAGTAAGACTAGTACGACCGGTCCTGACAATCAGGCCCTCATAATAGACAATGTCACCTGGGTTTACTGAATGATAAAAATCAAACTTATGGGTGTTCTTATACAGAAGCCCCTGAGGATCACCATACTCGCAGTTCACAACAATGAAAGATGTCTCCACCATCCATTCAATGCCCTGTCCGGCATACAGATTGCCGTGGTGATTCAGGTGCTCCATTCTTACCATGTGCGATGATTTATATCTCTTCATTATCGTCCCGTCTCTTGCTTATTTCTTGCAAGGTGGCATTACCATCTTTCTAGCCATTGTGAAAATCTGTGGATACTTCTTCATTGCCTTTTCCTCCTTATAAAATATCATTTCCGTGTCAGTTAAGTGATTGTTAATATTTATTTCTGACAGCTGATCTTCCTCAGCTGCTAAGGACTCTACGGCTGCGCATGCAGGCATTGTCATGCGTCTTGATACTGTGAAAATCTGCGGGCGTGCCTTTACCTCTTCACAGGCTGGCATTGTCATGCGTCTTGATACTGTGAAGATCTGCGGGCGCGGTCCGGCCGGTGCAGCCGGCACTGCAGGTGCTTCCGGTTCTGCGGGAACTTCAGGTCCGGCCGGTGCAGTTGGAACGGTAATCTTAACCGGTTCGTCCTCAACCTCCAGAGCCTTCATTGCTGCTGTAAGACCTCTGCCCATTTCAGCCAGTCTGTAGGCATCGCGCTTTTCTTTTTCTTCTATCTTGATGCTCAGCACTTCTCGAGTGGTATCGATGTCATCAGCCAGATACTTAATCCTGCCATTCAGTTTTTCTACTGCTGCAGCCATCTCTTTAGCTCTTGCTTCCATTGCAGCATCTGCCATTGGGTTCTGGGCTGCCTTTGCATTACCTGCTTCCTTAATGGCCTTGCCGATTCCAAGGCACACGATTCCGATACCCAGATAAGGCATGAACTGGCCGATTACATACTGCAAAGTGTTGGACCACATGTCGCCGAAGCTTGCACCGTAGGATGCCAGATATGTCTTAGTGTATCCTATTGCGGATATCAGCATGAACACTGAAACCAGAAGGAACAGAATTCCTAATATATAAAAGATTATTGTTATAACTGGTGTCTTTCTTTTTTCCATCAAATTAACCCTTTCACATCTATCTTATACCAACGGTTATTATATCACGAAAAGGACGCAACATAACACATTATTTGCCATAAATCTTGTATACATGATGGCCCCCGGCGGTGGCCCTGTCCTCACATTACCGGGCAAACTGGCTGTTATATAGGTCGGCATAAAATCCGCCTTTTGCCAGCAGCTCTTCATGGTTACCCTGTTCCACGATATCTCCGTGGTCGAGAACCAGAATGTGGTCTGCATCCTTAATCGTTGATAGACGATGGGCAATGATAAAGCTTGTTCTTCCCTCCATCAGATTGCTCATGGCCTTCTGGATGATACGTTCTGTACGGGTATCTACCGATGATGTTGCCTCGTCCAGAATCAGTATCGGTGCATCTGCCAGAATAGCTCGGGCGATTGTGAGAAGCTGTTTCTGTCCTGCAGAAATGTTTGTCGCTTCTTCGTTAATCTGCATGTCGTATCCGCCCGGCAGCGTCTTGATAAAGTGGTCGATGTGAGCAGCATACGCAGCCGCTTCAACCTCTTCATCCGTAGCATCCGGTTTACCGTATCTGATGTTCTCTCTAATGGAGTTACTGTTAAGCCAGGTATCCTGCAAAACCATACCGAACTTGCTTCTCAGCTCGTGTCTGCTCATGGTCTTGATGTCCTGTCCGTCAACAAGAATGCTGCCGCCGTCCAGCTCATAATATCTCATGAGAAGTTTAACGATTGTGGTCTTGCCTGCACCGGTAGGACCAACGATTGCAACTCTCTGTCCTGCCTTTGCTTCGAAGGTGAAGTTCTTTATTACAGGCTCACCTTCCACGTAGCCGAAACTTACATTCTTAAAGTTCACGTCTCCATCAACATCCGGAGTTGGATCCTCGGCTTTTGATGCCATGTGCTGAGATTCCATCTCGTTTGTGTATGCTGCCGGCTCTTCATCCTCATCCAGCAGTTCGAAAATTCTCTCTGCTGCAGCCGCCGTTGACTGGAGCTGATTTGCTATGTTTGCCACCTGCTGCACAGGGTGATTGAACGATCTTACGTACTGAATAAATGCCTGAATCTGACCGATGGAAATGCGGCCCTTCAGTGCCAGATATCCACCCAGGAAGCATACCATTACATAGGCCAGATTTCCGATGAACTGTGTCAGCGGCATCATCAGTCCCGACAGGAACTGTGACTTCCATGCAGCCTCGCAAAGTTTGTCATTATACTCGTCAAATTCAGCCTCGGATATGTCCTCTCTGTTAAAGGCTTTCACGATGTCATGTCCGGAGTACATTTCCTCAACATGACCGTTAACCTTACCCAGGAATCCCTGCTGATTCTTGAAGTGTTTCTGTGACTTGCTTACCACCAGTTTTATTACTCCCAGGGATGCCGGAATTACCAGCAGCGCAACCAGCGTCATGGTGACGCTGATGCTTATCATCATGGCGATGATTCCCACCAGAGTTACCACTGCTGTAATCATCTGTGTGATGCTGGCAGTCAGTGTCTGGTTGATGGTTTCAATGTCGTTTATCATGCGGCTCTGTACTTCGCCGTAGGAAACTCTATCGAAATATCGCAAAGGCAGTCTGTCCAGTTTCTTGGACATCTTGTCTCTTAGCGTATAGATAACCTTCTGTGAAACAATGGCCATTATCCATGCCTGAATTGTTCCGAACAGCCATGCTGCAATGTACATTGCAAGCAGCACCAGAAGTATTACCAGAAGTGCATGGTAATCAATGCCTTCCGCAGCTCCGGTTACACCCTTAACAACAACATCGGTTGCCTTGCCTAAAATGGCCGGTGAAACGATGCTGAAGACGGTACTCAGGATTGCAGTAACAGCTACAATAACCAGCTGCCATGTGTAAGGTCTCAGGTATCCGAACAGAGTCAGTATTGTCCCTTTGAAATCCTTGGCCTTTTCTCCCGGCTGGAACTTGGCTGCTCTGCCGCCCTGTCTGGGAGCCTTCTTTCTCTCGCCTAAATCCTTACCGCTTTTAGCCATTGATCTCACCTCCTTCCGGAGCAGGTGAGCCTGCTTTTGCACCCAGTCGTTCAGCTGCTCTTGCAGCCAGCTTTTCACGTTCAGCCGCCCGCTCTTCGGCGCTGATTCCAAGCTCCCTTTCACTGAGCTGTGACAGTGCAATTTCCTTATATACAGCGCAGGTCTTAAGAAGCTCTTCGTGGCTTCCCTTGCCTACGATTTTTCCTTCATCCAGAACCAGGATCTGTTCTGCTTCCAGGATTGTATTTATACGCTGTGCAACCACGATAATTGTCTTGTCCGACATGCTCTCTTTAAGAGCTTTTCGCAGCGCTTTATCTGTTGCGAAATCCAGTGCGCTGAAGCTGTCATCGAAGATGAGAA
>JAKSSH010000045.1 GCA_024403155.1 Clostridia bacterium
GATGCTTCCATCACTGGTCTTAACGTGATCGTTTGCCATCTGGATCATCTGATTTGTCTTGCCGCTTCCTTTATGTCAGATGAGTAACTTCACCATGGCTCTGTCCTCCTGAAAATTTATATAAACCATCTATCTATTATTAGAACTATTATAAACTAATACTTATCTGTGAGCAAGGGGCATTTACTGTATCTTTTTCAGTCTGAGCTGTCCGCAGGCACCGTCAATTTCACCGCCCAGTTCCCTTCTTACAGTGGCTGCAATGCCCGATTTTTCAAGGGCTTTGGCGATTTCTTCTGCTCTTTGTCTGCTGGTTCCGTCAAATCCCGTTTCCTCTACCTTGTTCAGCGGAATCAGATTCACATGGCACAGAATGCCACCCAGTTTCTTCACCATGAGCTTCACGTCTTCCTGTGAGTCGTTTTCACCTTTGATCAGAGTATATTCAAATGTAATTCTTCTGTGTGTAGCATCAGTATATTCCCTGGCGGCTTCAAGCAGTTCATCCAAAGGATATTTCTTATTAACAGGCATAATCTCACTGCGGCCTTTATCAGTTAACCTGTGAAGGGATATTGCCAGATTTGCCTGAGGGAAATCTTCGGCAAATTTCCTGATTCCCGGAATAAGCCCACTTGTTGAAACAGTCATGTTTCTGTAGCTCATGTTCCTGCCGTTTTCCTCATGGAGAAGTCTCAGAAATCCTGCCACATTTTCGTAGTTGTCAAATGGCTCGCCCATGCCCATTACAACAATATGATTGATTGCTTCACCTGTATACTGTTCTGCAGCCAGCACCTGACCAAGCATCTCCCCAGCTGTAAGATTTCTAACGAATCCTCCAAGAGCACTTGCACAGAACCTGCAGCCCATCCTGCAGCCAATCTGGGAAGAAACGCACAGTGTATTACCGTATTTGTACTTCATGAACACGCTTTCCACATATTCAGGCTGTTCACTGTCCATTTTCATAAGAAACTTTATCGTTCCATCTAAAGTGTCTTTCTGGGCATCTGCCACCGAACATCCTCCAATGGCATATTCTCCCCTTAAAAGGCCATTCTGGAGCTTCTGGCGCACATCTTTCGACAGGTCGGTCATGTCGTCAAAGCTTCTGACACCTCTTTGCAGCCAAAGGAAAATCTGCTTACCGCGAAATGGCTTTTCACCCATCCCGGAAGCAAATTCCTTAAGTTCTTCAATTGTCATATCCAGAAGTTTCTTCATACCTTTTTTAATATAATTTAAATGTGTTTCTCACTTTTCGTTTGCTTGTTTTCTTAGGGCGCACTTCACCCTTCATGCCGCCCTCCGGGTCTGCTTTTGCATCTTCTGCAGATCCAATCTGGTTCTGCCAGCCCGGATGGAATCTGTCAAGATATGCCTCAAGGCAGATCCAGTCGTTTTCCGGATTCTCTGATGCAATTCCCGGATAGAACTTCTCAATATATTCCTCTATGAGAAGTCTGGACAGCTTCCTGTATCTGCCCTTTCCCGAATAGTCCAGAGCAACACCGAATTCCTCAATGGCCTTAGCTGTTGTTCTGTCTTCCATTATTGCTGTTGCAAGCTTGGGGTTTGCCTCCACGTCAGCGGCTGTAATTCTCAGTTTCTCTCCGTACCCTTCCAGCAGGTTGATAAGATCCTCCGGATCAATTCCGAACTTGATTGACAGATAGTCAATGTCTCTACCTACTGTTACATAAAGGTCAAAGAGCGCAGTGTGGTCCTTAACATCCCGCTCAGCCAGACGTCTTAAATTAACTATTGAAGTGCTCATTACGCTCTCCTGTTCTGATAAAAATGAGTTTTCGGTAATATCCCGAAAACTCATTCTGTTATTGCTTATACACGTTCGATTGAAAGCCCCGTGCCGTGTCCGTTCAGATTTACCTCATCAAGACCATCCGCTGTTTCTACAGCTACAGCCAGAGTTTCCTTCATGATGTAGTCCTTATGCGCTTCGATTGCTGCAGCAACATCTGCATCAGCTCCAACGAAGATTTTGATGTTGTCCATCATTTCGTAGTCGTTTGCCTTGCGCATCTGCTGAACCTTGGAAACAAGTTCACGAGCCAGACCTTCAGCCTCCAGTTCAGGAGTTACTGTTGTATCCAGGATTGTGAATACGTTGTTTGCCATTGCAACTGCGAAACCTTCCTTGGCTTCAATCTTAACATCCACCATGTCTGGTGTAATGTCAACTGATTCGCCATTAAGTTCAAGAGTAATCTTGCCCTCAGCTTCCAGTGCAGCAAATACTTCCTTTGGATCTGCCTTGCCCATTGCTGCTCCGAATGCCTTGATATTCTTGCCAAGTATCGGACCTGCAACTCTGAAGTTAGGCTTCAGTGAGTAGTTCATGTATTCATCAAGGTTGCTTTCGAAGATAACTTCCTTTATGTTCAGCTCTTCCATGACCAGGTCAGTCAGGTCACCGATAATGGATTCATACTTTCCGTCAACCAGAATGCTGTGAAGTGGCTGTCTAACCTTGATCTTTTCCTGTTCACGGGTTCCACGGCCAAGAGCAACCAGATCTCTAACCAGATCCATTCTTTCTTCTACCTTATGGTCGATGAGGCTATTGTCTGCTTCAGGCAGGTAAGCCAGATGTACTGACTCTTCTCCTGTAAGGTTTACGAACATCTCGTCTGAAATGAATGGTGCAAATGGAGCCATCAGCTTGGCAACACCGACCAGAACTTCAAATGTTGTTGCATATACGCTCTTTTTATCCTCCGTCAGTTCTTCTGCCCAGAATCTACGACGGGCACGTCTGATGTACCAGTTACTCAGGTCTTCATTTACAAAGTCCTGAATAGCTCTTACTGACTTCATGTGGTCATATGCATCCATTGAACCGCGAACTGACTTAATCAGTCCGTTGAACTTGGAGATAATCCATCTGTCAAGTTCAGGTCTTTCTGCATAAGGCACTTCCAGTGAGGCCGGATCAAGTTCGTCCTGGTTTGAATAGAGAACGAAGAAATTGTAAACGTTCTTGATTGTTCCGAAGAACTTGGAAACGATTTCCTTCAGACCGTCTTCGTCAAACTTTGTTGGTGACCATGCAGGTGAAGTGTGCAGCAGATACCATCTTGTGGCATCTGCACCGTATTTATCAAGCATTTCAAATGGGTTAACAGTGTTGCCCACATGCTTGGACATCTTCTTGCCGTTCTTGTCAAGAATCAGGTCGTTAACCAGTACATTCTTGTAAGGTGCGGTTCCCTTGATGAATGTTGAGATTGCCATCAGTGAGTAGAACCATCCTCTTGTCTGGTCAATACCCTCACAGATGAAGCTTGCAGGAAACAGTTCGCTGTCAAACTTGTCAGCATTTTCAAACGGATAATGCCACTGAGCGAAAGGCATTGCACCTGAGTCGAACCAGCAGTCCATAACCTCAGGAATTCTGTGCATTGTCCTGCCGCATTCAGGACATGTAAATGTTACGTCATCAACATACGGACGATGCAGTTCAATTGATTCGTCGATGTCCTGGTCTGCCTTTGCAACCAGGTCTGCCTTCGAACCAACACATTCCAGATGTCCGCATTCACATCTCCAGATTGGAATTGGAGTACCCCAGTATCTGTTACGTGAAATAGCCCAGTCCTTAACTTCCTCAAGCCAGTTTCCGAATCTCTTCTCTCCTACAAAGTCAGGATACCAGTTAACTTTGTTATTGTTTTCAACCAGCTGATCTCTTAATGCTGTCATCTTGATGTACCATGATGGCTTAGCATAGTATACCAACGGTGTATCGCATCTCCAGCAGTGCGGATAGTTATGTTCCAGCTTCTGCTTAGCAAAAATCTTGTTTTCTGCTGCCAGCCACTTGATGATTTCGATATCAAGACCATCAGCCATTACGAAACTGCCCTTCCATGGAGTTTCTGTGTAGCATCCTCTTTCGTCTACAGGCTGCAGGAACGGCAGGTCATACTTGAGTCCGCACTGATAGTCATCTTCACCGAATGCCGGTGCAGTGTGAACGATACCTGTACCATCTTCAGTTGATACATAATCCATGCATGTGACGAAGAATCCCTTTTTATCAGGCTTGCAGAAAGGCATCAGCTGTTCGTATTCGGTATACTCCAGATCCTTGCCCTTCATCTCTTCGATCACTTCATAGTTCTCTGCTCCTAAGGTCTTGTCTGCAAGGGCCTTTGCTACGTAGAAAACATTGCCTTCTTCATCGCCGGCAGTCATCTTTACCTTAACGTAGTCAACATCAGGACCTACTGTCAGTGAAACGTTTGAAGCCAGTGTCCATGGAGTTGTTGTCCATGCCAGGAAGTATTCGTCAGCATCCTTTCTCTTGAACTTGGCAGTTATTGTATTTACCTTTACATCCTTGTAGCCCTGTGCCACTTCGTGTGATGCCAGGCCTGTTCCACAACGTGGGCAGTAAGGCAGAATCTTATATCCTTCGTATACCAGACCGGCTTTGAAAAATTCGTTGATAATCCACCATCCTGTTTCGATGTAGTTATCTTCCAGAGTGATGTATGGGTTCTCCAGGTCACACATGAATCCCATGCGCTTTGACATCTGTTCCCACATATCCTTGTATGTAAATACGGAAGCCTTGCACTTCTCATTGAATGCTGCGATTCCGTAGTCTTCAATCTGCTGCTTTCCTTCGATTCCCAGCTGTTTTTCGACTTCGATTTCTACTGGGAGTCCGTGAGTATCCCAGCCTGCTTTTCTGTTTACCTTAAAGCCCTTCATTGTCCAGTATCTGTTTACTGAATCCTTCAGGGTTCTTGCCATCATGTGATGGATTCCAGGCTTGCCGTTTGCAGTTGGCGGGCCTTCATAGAAGATAAAGCTTTCGCCGTCTTCTCTTGTGCTGACACATTTACCAAGCAGGTCCTCTTTTTCCCACTTGTCTGCCTGCTCTGTCTGAAGCTGGTCAATTGGTTTTTCTGATAAATTCTTGATCATCTGTTTCTCCTCTTTCCGGGGGTTCTGTCCTGCCTGCCGGTTCCATGGCCGGCGACTATAAAAAACGCCCCTGACATTATCATGTTAGGGACGATTATTAACCGCGGTACCACCCTAGTTACGGGACCATCATCCCGTCTCTCTATTGTGTTTGACTCAGAGGTGATTTTCACTTGCCGCCTCACCAGCGCTCTCTCAGCTAATAAGCGCATCTCTGTAAGGGTTTTACGCGGGGTTACTGTCCTCGTCACAGTCTCCTTATTTAATTGATGTGATCCTGACACCACTCTTTGATATTCTACCCAACCGGTCCTAAAAAGTCAATAGTTGTGGTATTATATTTATATGACTGATAACACCAACAGCAACAGATTATTCTATGGCTGGATTGTCACCGCCTGCTGCTGCATCATGGTCTTTGTAACCATGGGAACAGTATCAAACGGTTTGTCCATATTCATGCCCTATATCATGAAAGCCTATGCTCTTACCAACGCACAAACCAGCTTCCTGGTTACACTGCGTTGTCTTTTTGCGTTTATTTCCGTGATATTCATCGGCTACTACTATGATGCTGTTGGTTATCGTATCGGATGTGCTGTAGCCACAGGACTCTGCGGCCTGGCATATCTGATCTATTCCATCGCAGACACATACCCGGTTTTCTGTGCAGGCGCTGCAATCTCCGGCGTCAGCTATGGACTGGGTTCCATGATTCCCGTTGCAGTTATCATGAACCGCTGGTTCTTCAAACACAGAGCTCTGACCATCGGCATCTGCGGTGCAGGAAGCGGTATTGCCGCAATTATTCTGCCACCGGTTCTTACCGGAATAATCGAAGCAGAATCCCTTAAGGCAGCTCTTGTCTTTGTTGCCATTTACACAATCGTTTTCGCAATAATAGTATTCGTATTTCTTCGGGGAGCCCCCGCCGACAAGGGACTGGATGCCTACGGCCGCCAGGAGGTTTACGACAGTTACCGTGCGCAAAAGCAGACTGAACCGACTCAATCATATACCCTTTCACGAAAAACCTGGATTCTCATGGGCTGTGTTTCACTTCTTATGGGAGCCATGGCAAATCCGGGATTCATGCACCTGCCGATACTGTACACCTCAGAAGATTTCAAACCCATGATTGTCGCCTTGATAATCAGCATCGTCGGTATTGTCATGACTGTTTTTAAAGTTGTCTTCGGCCAGATTGCAGATATTCTTGGAGGTTACCGCACCAGCGTGATATTCTTTCTGATTCTGGCCCTCTCATATATAATGTGCTGCGGTGCGATGACAGGAAGCGTACCTTTCGCTTTGATTACTGCCTTTGTTCTGGGAATCGGTTATCCGATTACAACCATTGGCATTCCAATCTGGGCGGGAGATTTCTGTTCAGAGGAATACTATGCCCAGACAGTAAGAAAGCTCCAGCTGACATACGCAGCCGGAGCTATGATCTTCGCTAACATGCCTGGCATTCTGGCAGACATATATGGTAATTATATAGTTGTCTTCGGACTGTTTGCCGCCCTTATGCTGGTCGGAACAGTTCTCCTGGTTATTGCCTACAGGACTCAGCCTCTTTCTCAAACAAAACCACGTTAATGTAAGCCCAAAGTCCCCCATCATTTATGCCTGCAGGAATCATGTACTACAGATGCGTACAAACCCCGGATTTGTTACTTCTCTTCGTTCTCATTGTTCCAGAAGAGTTCATCCAGTGTTTTGTCCAACGCTCTGCAAATTGAAATACAGAGATTAATTGTAGGATTATACCAATAAACGCAATCAGTATCCCTGCCTCAAGATTAATAATCATAATATAAATTAAATAACAAATACGACTATTCTTTTTACTGATAAGTTTATTCAGATATCAATCACGTTTTATTTCCATCAACGTTTTCTCGCATTATTCAAAAGATTCAGCAGGCCTTTTTCCTTAATGATTGCGATTCCCTGCCCTTCATCGCCCAATACAACGAGATTGTCCCCCGGCTGTATCTCAAATATTTTACGCGCTTTAGAAGGGATAACAATCTGGCCCTTGTCTCCCACCTTTACCATTCCAAAGATGTGCTTACCTTTTGGCGGTATTCCCAACCCTAGGTTCTCCTGTTCATCCTTGTTGTAAGAAATGAGGTCATCCATGGTAACGCCAAATACATCTGCAAGAAGTTTGCATTTTTCAATATCCGGCAAGGACTCTCCTGTTTCATATTTCGATAACGTCTGTCTCGATATCCCAATCATCTCTGCCAACTCTTCCTGCGAGTAATTATGGTATTTTCTAAGTTCAATCAAGTTCTCTGAAAAGCTCATATTCATTCCTCATACACTTTCTATTTATTCGTAATTCCTAAAATGCACCATCTAAAAAATGGAATTCTGCTTATTACTTCATTCAAAATCAGTGCTACAGCAAATCCAGATACTGTCACTAGAAGATATGTTATAATCGCCGGGATCTCAGGCAAATACATTCTTAAGTACCAAGCGCTGACGGCAATTCCAAGATAATGGAAAACATATATTCCCCAGGTTTTGCGGTTCATCCATGAAGAGAATCTGTTCTGGAAGTTACCCCATTTTTTCATGAATGCCAATATTCCAACTGCTCCAAACCATGCGTAGCAATTGCAGATAAATGTATCTAGCACATAGTGATCAGGGTAGGATTCGCCCTGGAATTTTATTACGTATATAATGCCGGATATCGCCCCTAGAATAGTAAACAGCAGCCAGTACCTTTCGATTCTTGCCATAACCTCATCATGGGAGAAAATAAAATATCCCAAAAGAAAACCAAATTCATAAATCCCGAAACGGTATACAACGACAATCGGCGTGTTAAGAATCTGCGCAGATAAGTAAACAGGCAGAACCATCAGAATCAAAGCAGGCGCCTTCATCTTCTCACCAAGCTTATACAGTCTGTCATTCTCTACCTTACGGCCTGCAATTAAAATAACGCTGAAAAACCACAAAAGCTGAATGTACCAGAGCGGCCCGGTGCCGCTGACACACATAACCAAAAACAGTACCGGTTGCGGAACCGCTGACATGGATGTAAATGCATCACTAATCAGCATATTGTAGTATCCCAGAATCCACCAGAAAACAATAAGACCTAAGGTTGATGGCACAAGATATTTCCTGGTTCTCTTTCTTATAAACCCCGTCTGCCGCCTCGCTCACCCTGTATTCCATATCCAGAATATCAAGATTCCATCCTACAATAGTCTTTTTTCTGTTTGAAATAATACTTGTGCACATATGCCATCTTCATTGCGAGAATACACAGGGCATTATCTGCCCCTGCGCTTCTCTTTTTTCTTTTGCTGTTTCAGTTCATACTTTCGATCAGCTTCTGCCTTCTTCTTTGCTCGGCTTGTAGCTTTTCGTTCAAGTTTGTTCTGCTCATGCTGTAATTTCAAAGCCTGCCAGGACTTGTTTCCCACGCCGGTTTTCTCCAGCGATTTTCTTATCTCACGCTGCATTCTTTTAGGATTTTTCTTCATTTCCTTAACATGAGTTTCAACAGCCGGGCTGTACTGCAATTCATAATAGTGTTTCAAAACAAACTCATAAATATCGTAATCTTTAGGTTCTACACCAAACGTAACTTTGGAAACATAAAGCTTACCATCTTCATAACGTTCGAATATCGCTACCCAAAATGGCGCATCAAAAAACACCGTCGAACTGCACTTGACTTCACCCATAATTATCCCTCCTTCTTGATAGTTATGAGCAAAGAATGGACAACCCGGAGGGGCAGGTTACTTACCACGATTTCTCGTGACGGCCGGGCTACCTACCGGCTCTGGCATACTTTTTCAGTACACGTTGCG
>JAKSSH010000046.1 GCA_024403155.1 Clostridia bacterium
AAAAGATGACAAAATACCTGGTTTTGTCATCTTTTTTATTGACTGAAACCGCTTAAAGTGAGATAATTTCAACGTTGCAGGCAATAGTTTTGCAGCAGGAAATTATACATTATATTGTTAGGAGTTATTATGGAAAATCAATTAGAAAAACGCTACGGTCTTATAACGGCGATTTGTACTGTAATCGGTATTGTTGTCGGTTCCGGCGTGTTCTTTAAGGCAGAGAAGATTCTGACATGTACTGATGGCAGAACCGGCTTGGGAATTCTGGCATGGCTTATAGGTGGTGTAATCATGGTTTCATGCGCCTATGTATTCGGCGTAATGGCATCAAGACATGAGAAGTGCAATGGCGTTGTAGACTATGTAGAAGAAATGTGCGGCGAAAAGTACGGATATTTCGTAGGATGGTTTATGGCAACTATATATTATCCTTGTCTGACTTCAGTTCTGGCATGGATCACAGCAAGATACTTCAGCGTGCTTATCGGCTGGGACATCACAGGCGGACAGTGCATGGTGCTGGCTGGCTTCTTCCTGATTCTGGCTTACGCAAATAATGTACTGAGTCCAATTATTGCAGGTAAGGTTCAGGTTGCCACTACAATAATCAAGTTTATACCATTGGTACTGATGGCAGTTGTTGGAACAATCTTCGGACTGAAGACCGGAATGACTGTAGAAAACTTCAGCTACGTTGCTCAGGATGCAAGCCCTGCAGGAAGCGCACTGCTGACAGCAGTATGTGCAACTTCATTCGCATATGAAGGATGGGTTTGCGCAACATCAATCAATTCAGAAATCAAGGACTCCAAGAAGAACCTGCCACTGGCACTGTTCTGGGGCACCCTGATTATCGTATTCATCTACATCATATACTACATCGGAATTTCCGGTGCTGTAGATAACGTAACAATGATGGCAGGCGGCGAAGCAGCAGCTAAGATTGCCTTCACAGAAGTATTCAGCAAGATTGGCGGAACAGGCGTATTCGTACTTATCGTATTCTCCTGCTACGGCGTACTGAACGGACTGACGATGGCAAATGTTAGAGGCTTCTACGCACTGGCAATGAGAGGCAAAGGCTACAACCCTAAGATGTTCTGTCAGGTAGACCCTGTGACAAACATGCCTACATCAGGCGGAGTTATTGCTCTGCTGGTTGCAGGCTGGTGGCTGGTATACTTCTATGGTGCAAACCTTACAGCTCCATGGTTCGGACCTTTCTGCTTCGACACATCAGAAATCCCAATCATTACTCTCTATGCAATGTACATCCCAATGTTCCTTATGATGATGAAGAGAGAAGCGAAATACAGAAAAGAAGGCGGTTCTGCTGGTAACATTGTCGTTCTGATACTGGCAATCGCAGGCTCAATCTTCATGGTAATCGCAGCAGCAGTTGCTCATAAGATGGCATGCATCTATTATCTGATCATATTCGCAGTAATCATGATTATAGGCTGGGTTAAGAGAGAAAGTGTTCCGATGGAACAGCTGGAGACTCACAAGGAATAGTCTTGGAAACAATGGAACAGATACACATTTAAATTATCGCGTCCATGCATGTGATAGAGCCCTGCACGAATGGTGCAGGGCTTTTTTATTATGTGGTAAAATAATTACATGAAAAAGATTGTGTACATACTTCCAATATTAGCAGGAATAATGTTTGGATCCGTGGGGGTGTTTGTTAGAACACTTTATGGAGCCGGATTTAATAATGCTACGGTTCTGTTTGCCAGAACCCTGCTGGCGGCAGGTTTGCTGCTAGTGTGCATTCTGATTCAGAGTCCGAAACTTCTAAAGCTCCGTCTGCAGGACTTACCGTGGATACTGGGCTGCGGAATCCTGGGCATGCTTACAACAAATGTCTGTTTTAATATATCCAGCACGAACCTCAGTCTTGCCTTTGCGGCGGTACTGCTAAGCATCGCGCCTGTGTACACCCTGGTAATATCCAAGCTTGTCTTTGGTAACCGTATCACCGTAACGAAGGTACTGTGTGTAGCCATGACCATCGCCGGCTGCATTCTGGTTAGCGGCGTAATCGGCTCGTCGTCAGGGCTGTCTGGAAGCGGCGGCCTCATGACCCTGTCCGCGGTAGGAGTAATCGCCGGAATCATCTCCGGAATTTCTTACGGACTCTACAGTATTTTTTCTCGCAAAGGCACTGACAGCGGTCTTAACCCTATAACCATTATCTTCTACTGCATGGTGATTATCAGTATTGTGTTGGCACCGTTTACGGATTATGCGGTAATCGGAAATTATGTAGCCGCAGCGCCGGCGGGGCACTCGGCATTCCTGCTTTTGCATTCACTGTGCGTGGGAGTGCTGCCGTATATGTTGATTACACTATCCATCCGACGTCTGACGCCGGGAACCGTTACCATCCTGGCCTCCTGCGAACCGGTGGCCGCCATGATTTTCGGTGTGTTGTTCTATGGAGAAGTGCCTACCATATTCTCCCTTGCGGGCTTGGTAATTACGGTAGTAGCGCTGGGCGTATTGTGCACGGCAAAGGAGTAGAATAATTGTTTTCATTGGCTTCATCTCCTTACGCTACTGATTACACTATAGAGAGAAGCCCATCCGACAGGGCTGAAAAGCTGAAGGTGCCGGACACCCGCATTAACTACCCGGTAATGCAGACTACGAAGACCATGCAGGATTAGAGGGAATTGCCCTGAAGGTGGGTCTGGAAATTGTTGCAAGGTTAGCGAAGCTTGATTAGTAAACGAATTAAAAAAAGAGTCACTGTTGTTGCTCATTTTTGGTATATAATATATGCAGGAATGAAAGGAATAAGGAAATGAAAACGCTCAAACTTGCCCTTATGGGATTTGGAAATTGCGGGAGGGCTTTCGCTGAAATGTTAATGCAAAAGCAGCCCGACATAATTGAGAGATACAATACAGAAGTTCTGGTTTCTGTAATAACTACAAGGAGCCGCGGAAATCTTGTGAACCCTGGAGGGATTAATCTTGCCAGGGCACTGGAAGAACTTAAAGAGAAGGGGCGCTTCAAAAGTGATGTTTCTTCGAAGGGGGCCCAGGAGATAATTGAAACTGAGGACTATGATGTGCTGGTGGAAATGACGCCTCTTAATATATTCACGGCGGAACCGGCAACCACTTACATAAGGACTGCTTTTGCGAGGGGCAGGCATGTAATATCAGCAAACAAGGGTCCTGTTGCGTGGCACTATAGAGAGCTTAGAAATGAGGCACAGGATAAGGGCCTTTGTTTCTTCCATGAAACTGTTGTGATGGACGGAGCGCCGGTGTTTAATCTGGTGGAGAACACTCTGAAACTTGCCAAGGTGACGGAGATTTCCGGAATACTGAACAGCACCACGAATTTTATTTTAGAGGAGCTGGCCAGGGGCTGCAAATACGACGATATTATTAGCCGGGGAAGAGAGATGGGATTTATTGAGGAAGACAGTGCCATGGATATTGAAGGCTACGATGCCGCTGGCAAAATTACGGCACTTGCCAACGTTCTAATGGATGCAGATCTCACTCCGGAAATGGTGGACCGAAAAGGTATTGAGGATATAACAATTGAAGATATTCGGCAGGCGGATGCCAGGGGCAAGGTAATAAAACTTATTTGCAGATGCGCTCTGGAAAATGGTAAAGCAAAAGCTTATGTGAGACCGGAGGAAATTGACAAGGCCGACCTGCTTGCTTCCATTAACAGCACTACATCAATTGTTTCCATTACCACGGATCTTATGAAGAAAACCTCAATTGTAGAACACGAGCCGGAAATTGAGCAGACTGCTTACGGAGTGTTTGGGGATGTTCTGAGGGTGATAGAAAATGAGTGAATTTCTAAGTAAAAACATAAAGGGAATTTTGCTATGCCTGGCAATAGCAATTCCTGCATATCTTCTGGTGAAGATTGTGCCGGGGCTGGCCCTTGTGGGAGCGCCGGTTTTAGCCATTGTGTTTGGCATGATTGTGACCAGGTTCATTAAGGATAAGGCGCCATTCAGCAAGGGCATCGGATTCACGTCAAAGAAAATTCTTCAGACGGCAGTGGTGCTGCTGGGATTCGGGCTAAACCTGGCTACAGTGGCCAAGGTTGGAGCAGAGTCGATTCCGGTGATTATCAGTACAATTGCAACATCTTTGATTGTTGTCTTTCTGGTATGCAAAATCAGCAAGCTTGAAAGAAATTCAGCGGTTTTAATAGGCGTGGGATCTTCTATCTGTGGAGGCTCCGCTATTGCAGCAACAGCTCCGGTTATTGGTGCAGACGACGAAGAAATTGCACAGTCTATTTCCGTGGTATTTTTGTTTAACGTAATCGCGGCACTTATTTTCCCCAGCATTGGAGGAATGTTAGGGCTAAGCGACGCAGGGTTTGGACTTTTCGCAGGAACGGCTATTAACGATACTTCTTCTGTAACGGCGGCTGCGGCCACCTGGGATGTAATGCATTCAACAGGAGGTGCGGTGCTTGAGTATGCTACCATTGTTAAGCTCACCAGAACTTTAGCCATTATTCCTATAACCCTGGCCCTGGCGGTTTATGAGGCATCACGAAAAAAGGATGGCGAATCAGAGGGAAGCGGGTTCAGCTTTAAGAGAGCATTTCCAATGTTTATTCTGTATTTCATGCTGGCGTCTGTAGTTACTACAGTTGTAACAGGCATGCTGTCCGGAGGAGCTCTGGCTACAGCTGAAACTGCGTTTGATGCACTTAAAGAGTTGAGCCGTTTTCTGATTGTTATGGCCATGAGTGCCATCGGCCTTAACACAGATGTAGTTAAACTCGTTCGAACAGGAGGAAAGCCGATTATGCTTGGCCTATGCTGTTGGGTTATGATAGCAGTAGTCAGCCTGATTGTGCAGAATATGATAGGGATAGTGTGATGGAAGATACCCGACATTGACATACGTATTAATACGTGTTATTTTTTGCAAAAAGGCAAAGGAACTGCCTACGGGAACAGCAAATTCAATCCTACAATCGGCAGGTATAGAGAAGGGAAGAAAAAAATGAAGTACGTTTATCCGGCAATATTTAAAAAAGAAAAGTTAAAGGATGGTGGCATGTCATATGGAGTTTCATTTCCTGACATTCCAGGTTGCGTAACTTGCGGAGAAGATTTGTCAGAGGCAATTGCAATGGCAGAGGATGCCTTGGCATTAATGCTTTACTCTAAAGAATGCAAAGAAGAATTTATAGACGAGCCTACTGAAATAGGATGGATTAATCCCAAGGAAGATGAGTTTGTGAGTTACGTGGCATGTGATACGCTGGAATATCACCGCAGAAACAGCAAACGGTCAGTTAAGAAAACACTTACAATTCCAGAATGGTTAAACGAAGAGGCGATTGCCAGGAACATCAACTTTTCACAGGTTCTGCAGGAAGGATTAAAGAATAAATTAGGTATTTTCTAGGGACGTATGTTTGGAGGGATCGGCTATGAAGGATGATGTTTTCAGAAGCTGTGTTGATTGCAAAAGCTGTGGCTGCAATGATGGTGGATTCTATCCGGAGTTCTGCATGAGCAAGAAATATAGCATGAAAGATGAAGAAGGTTCCCTGGTTCGTGAAGAGACTCGGAAGCTTTATCAGGAGCCGGATAATAAAAGAATCGCAGTAGCGGCCCGCTCCAGGTGGTGGAGCGGGCCGTTACAGTTGAACAAATATTATTCGCAGAACGCCAAATGGATCTGCTTTTGCGCTTAGATCGGCCGTGGTGAGATTATTTAGTGCCGTAACCGTAGTGCTCGATTACATAGTCCAGGTCTTTGTCGCCTCTGCCTGAAAGGGTAACCAGGATTGATTCAGGCTTGCCAACTTCACGGGCAAGTTTGATTGCATAAGCCAGCGCGTGGGAACTTTCGATTGCAGGAATGATTCCTTCGTAGCGGGAAAGCATGAACAGGGCTTCGATTGCCTCTTTGTCGCTGACCTTAACGTAGTTAACTCTGCCTTTGTCATTAAGCATTGCGTGTTCAGGTCCAACTGAAGGATAGTCCAGGCCGCTTGCATTTGAATATACAGGAGCCGGTTCACCGGATTCGTCTGCCAGCATGATGCTGTTGAATCCGTGCATTACGCCTTCTTCGCCATGGCAAATAGTTGCTGCATGATCTCCCAGCTTGTCGCCTCTGCCGCCAGGCTCAACACCTATAAGTTCAACAGGGTCTGCAATGAACGGGATGAATGTTCCGATAGAGTTGGAACCTCCGCCTACAGCTGAACAAACCTTGTCAGGAAGATGCCCTGTCTGTTCAATGAACTGTTCTCTGGCTTCATCTCCAACAACCTTCTGGAAATCTCTAACCATGAGAGGGAACGGATGCGGACCTGCAGCTGTACCGATGCAGTAGATTGCATCCTTGTATTCCTTTCTGTATGCCATGAATGCAGCATCAACAGCTTCCTTCAGTGTTTTGGCGCCAAAGGATACAGGAATTACCCTGGCTCCCAGCAGCTTCATGCGGGCTACGTTTGGAGCCTGCTTCTTGATGTCAACCTCGCCCATGTAGATGTCGCACTCCATGCCGAAGTATGCTGCTGCAGTTGCCAGTGCTACACCGTGCTGGCCTGCGCCTGTTTCTGCTATGAGTTTTTTCTTGCCCATATACTTGGCAAGAAGGCCTTCGCCCATGCAGTGGTTAAGCTTGTGGGCACCTGTATGATTAAGATCCTCACGCTTAACGTAAATCTGAGTCATTCCCAGCTTGTCGGAAAGTCTCTGACAGTGATAGGTCGGAGTAGGTCTTCCCTGGAAATTCTTTCTGATGTGTCTGAGTTCAGCAATGAATCGTGAACTTTGAGCTATTGTGTTATAGCCGTCGGCATATTCCTTGAATGCCTTAATCAGTTCCGGATCATCCAGATAAGTTCCACCATACTTGCCAAAATATCCTTCTTCATTAGGATATTCCTTAAGGTAGTTGTCAAAATCTCTGTACTTGTTCATAATGTTCTCCTTTTCTGGGGTTTTACCCCGCGGAGCCAAAAGCAAAACGCCTTTGCCTCGCTACATATAACTCTAACGGGACAAAGACGTGTATTTCATCTCTGCGGTGCCACCCGAATTGCCTTGCTGCCATCACAGCCGGCCGCTCATTCAGTATGCCTCAGAAGTCCATTCGCTTGCGGTTTTCCCCGGGACGCTCTCACCATCCGTCCTTCGCTCATAGGGTCTGCCATTGCAAGTTACTACTCTTCCTCACAGGCAACAGTTATTTAATTGATGTGGATATACTACCACTAAGGGAGACAACCTGTCAATAATTTATTGAAATTGGTTGACAGCGAGCCCTCAAAGCGGTATATTGGGAATGTAATTTTTATTTATTTAACGCGATAAAGCGTTAGACAGATAGAGAAGTAAAGCAAATAAGGAGAACGTGATGATTAAGATTTTGAAAAAAGGTCAGTATGAACTTGATGACATTCTGATCAGAGACAGATCGGGCAGAGACGTGAGCAGAGTTGTTTCTGAGATTCTGTTTGGAGTTAAGATGGGCGGAGACCCTACACTTATGAACTACTGCCTGTCACTGGATGGTGCAAAACCAGACAAGCTTGAATTGACGGAAGAAGAAATTGATTCTGCAGTAGCCAAGGTAGAGCCTGAGGTTATAGATACCCTTAAGGAAGCGGCAGAAAGAATCGCAGCATACCACAAGCAGCAGATAAAAGAGGGCTATGTTCTTGAGGCTGATGGTGTGAAGCTGCAGCAGAAGGTGCTGCCACTTGAAAAGGTTGGAATCTATATTCCGGGCGGCACAGCAGCATATCCTTCCACAGTACTGATGAATGCAGTTCCTGCCAAGCTTGCAGGTGTTAAGGAAATCATTATGGTATCCCCACCTACAGATAACGGAAATATCTCACCGGTTATTCTTGCTGCGGCTAAAATTGCAGGAGTTGACAGAGTGTTCCGCATTGGCGGTGCACAGGCTGTTGCTGCTCTGGCATATGGAACTAAGAGCGTTCCTAAGGTAGACAAGATTGTAGGACCTGGTAATGCCTATGTTGCGGAAGCAAAGAAGCAGGTATTCGGGCAGGTTGGAATCGACCTGATTGCAGGACCTTCTGAGATTCTGGTTCTGGCTGACAAGGGAAGCGATGCACGCATCGTTGCTGCGGACATGCTGTCACAGGCAGAGCATGACACAATGGCAACTGCAGTTCTCATTACTACCGATGAGGATCTGGCTACCCGTGTAATGGCTGAAATTGATATCCAGACAGGAAAACTGCCAAGAAAGGATATCGCAGGCAAGTCAATAGATGTTAATGGAAAGATAATCATCACAGATACAATAGAAGAAGCAATAGACCTGGCAAACGAACTGGCTCCTGAGCATCTGGAGCTGTATCTTGACGATGCAGAAGAATATGCAGACAAGATTGTAAATGCAGGTTCAGTATTTGTAGGCAAGAACTGCCCAGAAGCACTGGGTGACTATTTCGCGGGACCTAACCATACCCTGCCAACTGCAGGAACTGCAAGATTTGCAAGTCCCCTGTCAGTTGATGATTTCACAAAGAGAATGTCATTCACATATTACGATCAGACAGCTCTGGAATATGCAAAGGATAAGGTTGCACTGCTGGCCCGTCAGGAAGGACTGGAAGGCCATGCCAGGTCAATTCTATCGAGATTTGAATAAGGAGGCCA
>JAKSSH010000047.1 GCA_024403155.1 Clostridia bacterium
GCAAATTCTCTCCTTGCAGGTGTTTCGCTCGAAGGGACTTCCGGTCTGTCCCAGGCAGGCTCCGGTGCCACATTAATATGGGTACGGGGTGCAGGTTCAGGTTCAACGTAAGGTTCCGGTTCGATATAGTCCTGATACTGCGTGTCCTGTTCCAGATCGTCGAAGAACTGCTGGGCATCTTCATATTCTGCTGCAGACAGGGATTCGTCGTAAAGATCCTCTTCAGGATGGAGCTCCTTGCTGCGCACGGCAATGCTGGCGTTCTGACGGGTGTCAGCAGCCTTCAGGAATGCAAGCATGCCCCATGAGGCAATCATGCTTGTACCGCCGGATGAAACAAACGGGAAGGTTACTCCTGTAAGAGGCAGCAGGTCAATTGAACCAAACACATTCAGTATAGTCTGGAACATAAACATGGTTGTAGTTGCACATGCTGCGATGCAGTAGTATGTGGAACGTCCGGCGATGATTGAACGCCAGGCAAATACAGCAAGAGTGATGATGCAGAGGACCGCCAGAATTGCAATTACAAGGCCCCATTCTTCCGACAGCATTCCAAACACCAGGTCAGTCGAAGCGGCGCCTACATCCGAAAGGTTTCCTTCGCCTGCACCCAGACCGGGGATTCCGCCGCTGGCAATTGATGTCATAGTCTGAACCTGCTGGTAGCCGGCACCTGTAGGGTCATCCCACACATGCCGCCATATTTCGAATCGATCCGCAACGTAAGGCTTGAATCTGAGAACCATCAGTCCCATGAGAGCAGCGCCACCCAGAACCAGGAACATTTTTGTGAAGTCACCGGAACGGAGGAATGAGATGATAAGGAATGTGGCGAAGAATACAATCGCAGTTCCGAAGTCGCCCATTACCGCCAGACAGCACAGGCAGAAGGCGGAGAAGCCCAGGAATATGAGCAGGTTTCGCCTTTGCTGCAGCTCGTCAAGGGATGCAGCCCCTACAAATATGAATACTATCTTAACCAGTTCGGAAGGCTGGAATGAGAAACCGCCGATTTCAATCCAGTTGGTTGATCCGAATTTGGCTGTACCAAGAGCCAGGTTCAGAATAAGCAGAACCACGCTGATGGCCATGAAAATGTATATGAGCTTCTTTGCCCTGTTCAGGTCTCTAAGGAGCCAGCACATTGCAAAGAAGAAGATTACGCCAAGCAGAACGCAGAATGACTGCTTCATTACAGAACCCGGATAGGCGGAAGCTGTCAGCGCCAGAGAAAGGGTGGACAGGAAGAAGGCGATTATCTCTACTTCAAATCCCGTTCTCTTCATCATACGAAGGGCAATCACATAAACCCACATGAGAATGCAGAGCAGCGCGAAAGCAAACGGAAGCTGAGATGGGAACTCATCTCCCAGTGAAATGTGAAACTGCATTACTGTGAGAATCTGAAAGACGGTAATGGCCAGCATAGAAAGCCAAGGTGAAGTTCTCTTGGTATTCATCTTGCGCTTCTCAATGTGCTCCATTCTCTCTCTCAGACTGAGAGGATAAAGCTCGAAGTCACAGCCGCCAATTGTAAGCACGTCGCCGCCTTTCATTACAGTTGGTTCTGTAACCTTCTGACCATTAATGAATGAACCGTTCTTGGAATTAAGATCGTTATATTCCCAGACACCTGCGGAGTCCCTGATGAGAGTTCCGTGGCTTCGGGATACACTTTTCAGATTGAGAATGATGTCGCAGCCTCTGTGTCTTCCCACAAGGTTTTCCCAGTGAGTGAGAGGGACGCTGCTTCCATCCGGGCAGTGAAGATAGGCCCAGATTTCTGATGGATTACGCATTTTCAGCAGGCCAAAAATCTGGTGGAGCAAAACCAGCACCGCCAGTCCCATGCAGACCCAGCGTACTCCGGTTGTGAAGTACAGGTCGACATATGCCATTATTTCTTCGTAGGAATAATCCATCAATATCTCCTATATATGTTGCAGTGTTACAGCTACAACAGGAATGGTAATAAGGCAAAGTATAGTTGTTAACATTACGCCCTTGGTGGCGAACTCAACATCTGCCTTGTAACGTTCGCTGAGAATTACGGAGAGCATTGCACATGGCATTGCTGCTTCCATTACTATAACTGTTCCGAACAGTGTTCCGCTGCCGATGATAAGCTTAACGCCGATAAGGGCGATGGCAGGAGCCACCAGAAGCTTCAGCAGGCAAACCAGATATGCGGGTCTGCACAGAAACATGTCCTTGAATCCAACTCTTGCCAGATGTGAACCAACCACCATCATGGCCAGAGGGCTTGTAACGGCGCCGATTGTTTCAACCGGACCGCCGATGATATCAGGAAGGGCGATTCTGCATACATAAAGTGCCAGGCCAATCAGCACGCCGATGAAGCATGGATTGATAAGGCCCTTCATTGTTTCCAGAACTCCCAGCTTGCCTTCTCCGGCTGCAGCCTGTCTGATGAGGGTAACACCGATGGTGAACATCAGAAGGTCGAAGGATGAGTCTGCCAGCGCACCGTAGAATACGGCTTCTTTGCCGAAGAGGCCGTTCAGCACAGGCAGTCCCAGGAATCCCGTGTTGCCGAATACCATCATGAATGCCATGATTCCGCTCTGGGAAACCGGCAGCTTAATGATGGAAGTGAGAATCTTGGAAATCAGCATGGCAACAAGAACCACACCAATGAAAATCAGCACAACGTATTTGCAGTTATTGAGAATCTCCCATGAGAATTCCATCTGCATGGCGCTGATTACCAGGAATGGGTAAGTTACATTTGTTATTATGTTGGATATTCCTTCTGTGTGGCTTTGCTTCAGCAGATCCAGTTTGGTAAGGATAAATCCCGGCAGGATCATTATGAACACCTTGGCCAGTGCCAGAATAACATCTACAGTTGCCATTAAAGTGATTCCTTCCTAAAAAAAACTTCACATAAATGCCAATAAATTGACACAATATTATACCATAAAACAGTTACAATTTGAACTGCACTTTGGTGCGTGATAGAATATAGGCATGAAAGATTATAATCAGCCGATACTGAAAATGTTCATAAGCTACTTCAGGCCTCACATGGGTCTTTTTGTGCTGGATTTAAGCTGCGCACTGGTGGCATCACTTATTGATCTGGCATTTCCACTGGTTGCCCGGCATGCAATGTATGACATGCTTCCGGGAAAGGAATATGCAACCTTCTTTGAAGTGATGGTTATTGTGGCAATTGCCTTCTTCCTGAGGGCGCTACTGAATTACATCATCACATACTGGGGGCACATGTTCGGTGTCAGGGTAGAAGCGGATCTCAGGGAGGATCTTTTCGCCCACATGCAAAATCTGGACTTCGGCTTTTTTAACAAAAGCCGTACAGGCCAGCTGCTCTCAAGAATCACAGGGGACCTGTTCGAAGTGACTGAAATGTCCCACCATGGTCCCGAGGATCTGTTCATTGCAGCAGTAACCATAATTGGATCCATAGTAATAATGTTCACCATACAGTGGAGACTGGCGCTGGTGATTCTCATCATCCTGCCAATTGCACTGTTCATCATAATGCTTAATCGCCGCCGCATGATTCTCACATCCCGCAGGGTAAAAGAGAAGCTGGCGGAAATAAACGGCGAAGTTGAATCCGGAATATCCGGAATCAGAACCAGCAAGGCTTTCGCAAACGAGCAGGAGGACTACGCCAAGTTTGCAGCTGCCAATGAGAATTTCAAAACATCCAAGTGTGACAATTACAAGGCCTTCGGCCTGTTCATGTCATCACTGGAATTCTTCATGTGTATCATGCCTGTTCTGATTATGGCCTTTGGCGGATGGCTTATCATGCGCAACAACATGAACTATGTTGACCTGATTACCTTCTATTTATATATAGCAACATTCATTACGCCTATAAGAAAACTGGCAAACTTCATGGAAACATTCATGAATGGCTGGGCAGGCCTTACAAGATTCACTGAGATAATGAGAATGGAACCGGAGATTCTCAGCCCTGAAGGTGATGGAGATTTCGGCAGTAACTGCTCCATTGAAATGGATAACATTTCATTCGCATACGAGGAGGATACTGTTGATGTTATAGACGGACTGACTTTGCATATCAATGAGGGAGAGACTCTGGCGGTTGTGGGACCATCCGGTGGGGGCAAGACAACTCTCTGCCAGCTGATTCCCAGATTCTATGATGTGGATGAGGGCTCCATTAAGATCGGCGGCGTGGACGTTCGGGACATCAACCTGAGAACTCTCAGAAAGAACATTGGCATCGTGCAGCAAGACGTGTTTCTGTTTGCAGACACTCTGGCTGAGAACATCCGCTACGGAAGACCCGGAGCCACCGATGAGGAAGTGTATGAAGCGGCTCGCAAGGCAGAGATATATGATGATATAATGGCCATGCCTGAAGGATTTAAATCCTACGCAGGAGAGCGTGGGGTAATGCTTTCGGGAGGACAGAAGCAGAGGGTGTCCATCGCCCGAATATTCCTGAAGAATCCACCGATTCTCATTCTGGACGAAGCAACATCCGCACTGGACACAATCACCGAAGCGCGCATTCAGTCTGCCTTTGACAAGCTGGCAGAGGGAAGAACAACAATTATAATAGCTCATCGCCTATCGACGATTCGAAATGCGGATCGCATAGTGCTTATCGATGAGGGGGAAATCAAGGAAGAGGGAACCCACGACGAATTAATGGCAGCAGGCGGCCGGTACGCCAGACTGTACAGGATGGGGGATAATTAATGGATCAGAAATACAAGAAAGATGTACTGATTCTCGCCATTAAGGCGGGAAAGATAATGATGAAAAGCGGAGCGGAAATCTACCGTGTGGAGGATACGATTTCCCGGATTTGTAAAGCCTGCGGCATTGACTACGTAAACGTATTCGCAACGCCAACGGGCATTTTCGTGTCCATTGACAGCGATGGCAGCGATGATACAGTAACATATATCAAGAGAATCAAATCCAACGAAACGGATCTGTCAAGGATTTCGAAGGTCAATCAGTTCTCCAGGGAGTTCACCACCACAGACATGACAGTGGAAGAGGGAATGAAGCTTCTGGATGAAATTGAAGGAAGAAGGAAATATCCTTTCTGGATGAGAGTCCTGGCTGCAGCAGTGGTAACATCATGCTTCAGTGTCATCTTTGGCGGAGGCGCCATAGATTTCGGTGTGGCATTCGTTACAGGAATGCTCTGTTACACCCTGTCCAGATTCCTGGAGAAATATGAGATCAATTTCTTCATAAGAGGCTTTATCTGTACGGCACTGGCTGCATTCTGCGCACTGCTGGCAGCGGCCTCAGTTGAAGGGGCTATGTATGCACCGGTAATCACCGGCTGTATCATGCTGTTTGTACCTGGAGTTGCCATCACCAATTCCATTCGTGATTTCCTGTCCGGCGACATGCTGTCAGGCCTGGCACGAATGACTGAAGCGGCACTGATAGGAATTTCCCTGGCTGCCGGAGCCGGTGTTGTTATCAAGTTCTGGACAATGATGGGAGGGATTACATTATGATGATATTATTACCACAATTCCTCCTGGCGCTGTTTGCCACACTGGGTTTCGCAGTAATATTCAGAGTACCGGTTAACAAGATTCCAATCTGCGTAGTTGTAGGCGCCTGCGGATGGATAGCGTACCTGGTTTCCGACTACTTCCTGGACTCACCTGTTGTAGGATGCTTTCTGGGTGCATGTCTGGTGGGACTTCTCAGCATAATCGCAGCATACATCTTCAAGGACGCAGCCACCGTATTTATAATTCCGGGCATTCTGTGTCTGGTGCCGGGAGCTAAGATTTTCTATACCATGGAAGCCTTCCTGAAGAATGATTTGAGTCAGATGGGCACCATAGGGCTTCAGACTCTGCTAATGGCAGGAGCCATTGCAATGGGTCTTCTGGTTATAGGCGCCATCACCAGAGTAGTACGCAGCCTGATAAAAAAGACGGTTACACTGAAAGACAAGTTCTAAAATACAAAAAGAGAACAAATTAATGCATTTAATTCCGTTCTCTTTTTTTGTATAATTGTATACGAAATTGAAATGCGGCGTTTCGCCTTTTTTTATGTGTTTTTATGGAGAAAAGAATGATTAAGTTATTTGATGGAGGAGCGTTCCTGTTAAACGGAACGGAATTAGTAGAAGAGAATAGTGCAAAAGCAGCCCAGCTGGATAAGGAAGAGGCAAGAAAGGGTACCATTGCATATGGAATTCTGAAGGATCACAACACCAGCGGCAACATGGACAAGCTTAAGATAAAGTTCGACGCAATGGCATCCCACGATATTACATTTGTAGGAATAGTTCAGACGGCAAAGGCCAGCGGAATGGAGAAGTTCCCGATTCCGTACGTGCTTACAAACTGCCATAACAGCCTTTGCGCTGTAGGAGGCACCATTAACGAAGATGACCATGTATTCGGGCTGTCCGCTGCCAGAAAGTACGGCGGCATATACGTACCACCTCACATTGCTGTAATTCATCAGTACATGCGTGAAATGCACGCAGGCTGCGGCAAGATGATTATCGGTTCTGACTCACACACAAGATACGGAGCACTGGGAACCATGGCCGTGGGCGAAGGCGGCGGAGAACTGGTTAAGCAGCTGCTGGAGGATACCTATGATGTGGCATATCCGGGAGTTGTGGGTGTGTTCCTTGAAGGGAAACCGGCTCCTGGCGTTGGCCCTCAGGACATTGCTCTGGCAATTATCGGAGCGGTATTCAGAAACGGCTACGTTAAGAATAAGGTTATGGAATTCGTGGGACCGGGAGTTGCATCAATGTCCTGTGACTATCGAAACGGCGTTGACGTAATGACTACCGAAACAACATGCCTGTCTTCAATCTGGAGAACAGACGAAAATACGAAGGCATTCCTGACTGCTCACGGCAGAGGGGCAGATTACAGGGAACTGAATCCGGCGGACGTAACATACTATGACGGACTGATTCACATAGATCTGGCAACAATAAAACCAATGATTGCACTGCCATTCCATCCAAGTAACGCATATGAAATAGAAGAGTTTCTGAAGAGTCCTGCAGACATTCTGAGAGAAATCGAGAAGGAAGCTGCAGTAATTCAGGACAACCCTGATATCGATTTCAGCCTTACCGACAAGGTGGGAGCTGACGGCAAAGTAAGAGTCCAGCAGGGAATCATCGCAGGCTGTGCAGGAGGAACATACTCCAGCATCTGTGAAGCAGCAAACATTCTGAAGAACGCAAACTGCGGAAACGATGAATTTACACTTTCCGTTTATCCGTCATCCCAGCCTGTATTCATGGAGCTGGTGAAGAACGGATCCATACTGAATCTGATGGCTGCAGGTGCAGCAGTTAAGACTGCATTCTGCGGACCGTGCTTCGGAGCAGGAGATACTCCGGCAAACAACGCACTGTCAATCAGACACACCACAAGAAACTTCCCTAACAGAGAAGGCTCCAAGCCTGGCAACGGACAGCTCAGCGCAGTTGCTCTTATGGATGCCCGTTCAATCGCTGCAACGGCAGCAAACGGCGGAGTCCTCACACCGGCAACTGAGTTTGCAGATGATTATGTGGTTCCTGAATACACATTCGATGAATCATCATACGCATCAAGAGTTTACCAGGGCTTCGGCAGGGGACAGAAGGATGCAGATCTGGTTTACGGACCGAACATCAAGGACTGGCCGGAAATGAAGGCTCTTGGAGATAACATTCTGCTGAAGGTTTGTTCCAAGGTTATGGATCCTGTTACCACAACAGACGAGCTGATTCCTTCGGGAGAAACATCAAGCTTCAGATCAAATCCTCTGGGCCTGGCAGAGTTCACTCTCTCAAGAAGAGACCCTGAATACGTGGCTCGCGCAAAGGCTGTAAATGCCGGAGGCGAGGAAATGCTTAAGTCTGCTTTGGCACAGATAGAAGAAATCACTCCGGGAGTTAAGATGGAAGACGTTGAAACCGGAAGCATGATTTACTGCGTGAAGCCCGGTGACGGCTCAGCACGTGAACAGGCTGCAAGCTGCCAGAGAGTTCTGGGAGGACTTGCAAACATATGCAGCGAATATGCAACCAAGAGATATCGCTCCAACGTTATGAACTGGGGCATGGTACCGTTCCAGATGGAAGGTGAGCCTGGTTTCGAAGTGGATGACATGATTTACGTTCCGGGAATCAGAAAGGCGATGGAAGGTGACATGAAGGACATAAAGGCTTATGTTCTGGGAGATAAAGTTCGCGAGATTACGCTGTACATCGCTGACATGACAGATGAAGAAAAGGAAATCGTCAAGGCAGGATGCCTGATTAACTATAACAGGAAGAGAGGACAGAAATGAGTTATTTAGAACATTTTGACACACTGGTTAAAGAGCAGATTGAAAGAGTTGAGCGCATGAAGAACGCGCCGGCTGCACCGGATTTCGCAA